>NZ_JAMPLB010000031.1:0-88542 GCF_039962325.1 Leptolyngbya sp. PL-A3 | reverse complement strand
CTCTAACTGCTCCAGGCTCTCCGTCACCGTGACTTGAAAAGGACGTCCTGTCATCGCCCATCACCTCAAAGAGGACTCTTCTAGTTTGGCGCAGCTTCATATTTGTTTGGTATGAGTTGTTCGGCGATCGCCTTCAATCCTGGGGTTATTTTGGCAGCGGTTTTGACGTAGGAGTAAACTGTGAGGCTGCTGTTCATCGCTTCGCTATTCACAGCCATCAGGGTGTCATCCACTTTTTCCGTCAGTTGTTGAAGGCGTAAATGGACTTCGGAGAGGGCGATCGCCAGTTGATAGTCACTGGTAAATTCGTTCAGGTTAAAACTGGCGGGAAGGATGTCAGGGTTGGATTGGGCAGCGGTGAGGCTATTGCTGACAAATGCGAGGCTTTTGTTGCCCATCTTGTAGAGTTTGCGGCGGTCTTCGGCGGTGAGATGGATGAGGAATGGCAGCTTGGTTTCGATGGTAGCCAGGGCCGTTTTGATGTCTTGCAAATCGGTTTCGGTGAGCTTCGCGGAGATGTTTTGATACGACATGAATTTGGATTTCCGTGAGTAGATGCAACCTGTGGGTTTGATAGAAAATACAGGTGACAATACCCAGTCTGAATTGAAACCCATGATTCTCCTTCAGAAGAAACCACAGGTTTCAAATGAGTTTTGTATGGTTCTTCTAGGTAATTGATGAATCTTACGGATTTGCCATCAATTCGTTCCTCAAATTCGGGTGAACTACAATGAATTTCAGTGTGAGGTAGGCCACGATGAGCGAGCTGATTACCAAAATTTACAATGCCTTTGATCCGAGTCGTCCCTTACCAGCGGGTGACCCGCAATATGTGGACTGCCGGGAGGTGCGTGGGGATGAGGATATTGTGAATGATTTGGGTCGGCGGATTCGCAATTCCAACGAAGTGACCTGTCAGCTTTATACGGGGCACCGGGGTAGTGGCAAGTCTACGGAATTGCGACGACTACAAAAAAGCCTGGAGGAGCATGGCTTTTTTGTGGTGTATTTTGAGGCGGATGAAGAAGACATTGATCCGCAGAATGTGGAATACATTGATATTTTGCTGGCCTGTACCCGTCGATTTTTGAAGGAGATGCGTGCTGCCAATGCTGCACCCATTCAGCAATGGCTCCAGGATCGCGGTCAGGAGTTGCAAGAGCTGGCTCAGATGAAAGTTTCTCTGGACGGAATTAGCCTGGAGCAATCCCTGTCCGTCTTCACCAAACTCACCGCCAGCATTCGGGCGGAACCTACCCAACGAGCCAAGATTCGAGAAAAGGTGAACCCCCACACCATCACCTTGCTCTCGGCCCTGAACCAATTCATTGCAGATGCTCGTCAGCATCTTCCCAACGGCAAAACGAAGTTAGCCATGATTGTGGACAATCTGGATCGCATTCCCATCGATTTCCAGGACAACGGACGGAGTAACCATGAGGAGATTTTTCTGGATCGCAGTGAGCAACTAAAGGGTCTGGACTGCCACATGATCTACACGGTTCCCATTGCCCTGGTCTATTCTCGCTGGGCCAATGAGGTACAGACTATCTATGGCAATACCCAGGTGCTTCCGATGGTAATGGTGCAGGAACCGGATGGGACGACCTATCCAGACGGACTGACGAAGTTGCGGGAGGCCATTGAATTACGGGTGCGACCCCACGTTGCCGATCTACCGCTGGATAACGGGATATTTGACAATCCAGAAACCGTGAAACGGCTATGTATTTCTTGCGGTGGGCATATCCGGGAATTGATGCAGATGATGCAGGAAGCCCTGAACCGGACGGATACGTTTCCGATTAAGGCCCAAGCGGTGCAACGAGCCATTACTGAACTGCGGGCGGTGTATCAACGCACAGTGGAGGAACCGGAGTGGACACGATTGGCGCAGGTCGCCCATCAGCGAACCATTCCCAATGACAACGAGCACCGCAGCCTGTTGCAACGCCGCTGCATTCTAGAGTATCGCTGCCTAGATTGGGAGGGAGAAGTTCGTACCTGGTATGATGTGCATCCTTTGATTTACAAGCTGCAACGGTTTCAAGATGAACTGGCTAAACTGAGAGCATGATAGCCGATCCGTTTGACTGGGACGAGGAACTACCCCTGGAGACTGAGGAAGAAGTCTACCGGGCCTTGTTGCGGGCATTGCAACGGAAACAAGGGTTTGGACTGTTTTTTGTGCAATGCACTCCTGCCCAGGGAGAAAAGATTATCACCGACTTACGACGGGATCTGCCTAAGCAACAGATTCAGGAATTGCACTTAGAAGGGGAGGTAACAGCTCTCTATGACCAAATCCATGAACTCTGGCAGAAGCGCCCCTTTGATGCGCTGGTGGTGGATGGATTAGAAGCATCCCTCTACGCTTACGAAGATGTAAAGCGCCTCAGTGGTTGGAGTAGCGAGGAGGTCTACAACTATAGTTGGAAAGGCGTTCCCAAAATTTTGAGCCACCTGAATCAGCAGCGGGAACACCTGCAAAATAGCTTTCTGGCTCGATTTATGTTTCTGGTGCCCCCTTTTGTTGTAGATTACTTCATCCAACGGGCACCAGATTTTTTAGATTGGCGTTCGGGCTTGTTTTGCTTTCCCCGAGATCCAAAGGAAGTTGCTCAGGACGCCGAACGCTTTATTGGGGGAGCTTACGCAGAATATCTTGCTCTACTTCCCAAAAAACGGATCGAGAAAATCTTAGAACTCAAGAGTTTGCAACATGCCTGTGAAGACCTTGAGTTGAGAACTACTCTTCTCTTTGAACTAGGTCTACTGTTTCAATCTGAACAAGACTATGGAAATGCGATCGCAAGCTATGAGAAAGCGCTCGAGATCAAAACGGACTATGACGCAGCCTGGAACAACCGGGGCAGTGCGCTATATGCCTTAGGGCGCTATAAGGAGGCGATCGCAAGCTATGACAAAGCGCTCGAGATCAAACCGGACTTACACGAAGCCTGGAACAACCGGGGCAATGCGCTATCTGCCTTAGGGCGCAAAGAGGAGGCGATCGCCAGCTATGAGAAAGCGCTCGAAATCAAACCGGACGATCACGCAGCCTGGAACAACCGGGGCTATGCGCTATCTGCCTTAGGGCGCAAGGAGGAGGCGATCGCAAGCTATGAGAAAGCGCTCGAAATCAAACCGGACTTGCACGCAGCCTGGTATAACAAAGCCTGCTATTACAGCTTACAAGGGCAAGTTAAACAAGCTATTGAAACTCTACAACACGTCATTATGCTGAATGACAAGTACCAGGAAATGGCAAAAAATGACTCCGACTTTGACTCCATTCGGCAAGACGAACGCTTCCGGGCATTGATTGGAGAGTAGAACCGCAAGATGGACAAGACGTTCGCGTTGGAACTGGGGCAGTGGGGCAGAGCCTGGGTTTCTTCTGTGGGGTGACAGAGATTTGTTGCTGCGCTCCAGAAGAAACCCGGTGTCTTGTGAGGCTGAGCTAACTTTCTAGATCAGGTTCTCTCGAATCCATTGCCGCAGACTGCGCTTGGCCTGAGTTTCCCCCTGCTGGGCACAGTTTTGTAGAAACTCGTAAAACACACGCTTAGGCACCCATGAGAACGTGGGACTGCTGGGAACTTCCTGATACTGGCCGTTTTGAAGTTGGTAAATAGTCAGCGTTTTCCCGTCGTAGCGCCAAAACTCAGGAATCCCAAGCTCTGCATAAAGAGCATTCTTGTCAATATCGGTGTGAGTAATATCGACTTCCACAACCAGGTCAGGCGGGGGATCTGTATTTAGATCCACGGTTTTACCTCGAACCTTGGGTTCGTTGGCAATATAGAACCCTCGATCTGGCTCGGCACCTGCTTGTAATCCCAAGCGCTTGAGAGTGGTCGAACCCATGCTTTTAATCGTGAGATTGGTCTCTTCCACCAATATTTTGATAAAGTCACCAATCAAATCGCTGGAGTTCTCATGGGCCTCCAGGGGCGTCATAATTTCTAGAGTGCCTTCGTAGTAGGTAAGTTGAGCCGAGCGATCGCCCCCCAACGCCTCCAAAATCGCTTCATACCCATCCCAACTGACCCGCAACGACACCCGCTTCTCCGCCAAAGCAGGCTGCGACGATAATGGCTTTTCTGAAGAGAGGTTCACCATTGTACGACACGGTTCATTTGTTTCTATGGTAGGAGCGATCGCCCCCGTCAGCCATACGCCAGGAAGGTTTATAAGCCAGCAACAATTCTCATTTTTGCAAAGAGCCATTTAGAACCGATCGCCATCCTGAACTGTGGGGGCGGGTTTTGTCATTATTCGATCAGCACCATCAGGGATGTTCTTCAAACCCGCCCTTTCCACAGGTTGTGCGATCGCAGCCAGGGCGGGTTTTGCCAGAGAGTAACAGCACAGGCCAGAGTTAACTGCTAAACCCGCCCCTACCAAGCTGTTTAACGACACAATGAGAATTGCTGATAAACCAGGAGAGCAGTTTTTATTTTTGCGTAAATCTCGTATCGTATAGAGATCGGTTCTGGTGGGGAGCAGCCGCCAGAGGTAACGGGGAAAGTTCGGTGTGAACCCGACGCTGTCCCGCAGCTGTGATGGGGTCTTTGATCTCTAAGTCAGAATGCCCGCCGATGTTGTTTGATTCATCTATCTGCGAGGTACAGATGGTCAGGTTAGGTTTGTCTGTGTTTGGCTCCGTCAATGCTGGCTCTTTCGCAAGGGGAGCATCGCTGCACTGCTTTGATCGAGAGTTCCAAAATTTGGATCTGGGGATGGGCGATCGCACCCTTACATGCCCTGTAAACTCGCGGTTCCTCTAGTTCTGAGCTATCAGCTCTCACCGGGAAAATGGCAACACAATCCCGGTTAGATCCTAGATTTTGCAAGCACAGCATTTGATGTAAAGTAACCATGCGCATTCGAGAATTGTCCTGGCAGAGACAGGGAGATTATTGGCAACCGCTATTTATCCGTGAGAATTTTCTGGCGATCGCCGCCGTTGCCTACGCTGGTTTTCTCCAGCATGGTCGGGGGATGGTGACTTGTGATGTAGAGTTACCCACTCATGCCCCAGTCGATTGGAGCCGTGATCTACTCGATCATCAGATTTGCTTTCAGCCGCTTCCCTATGCTCTGGAGCTTTTAAGCCAATTGGAAGTGGATGAGGAGACGTGTATCACCCTCAGTGCAGCCCTGGCCGATTATGAGCCGGAGCAGGAGATTATGCTGTGGCTCCGGGGAAATGGAGACGTGCAGGTGATGCAGTTAAAGAATCTGGCGATCGCCCCAGTCGAAGCTTACACCCAGCTTCGGCAGCGGTGGGACGAGTTTCAGATCGGTGTTTCATTCGAACGGAGGGTACCATGATCCGGACAAATTGAAGAATCATCCCAGTCTTTGGAAACTAAAAACACCCAGACCCAGTCTGAGGAGTAAGAGTTTTACAAGAGTATTACAAGAGTAAAAGTTTTGAGAGAGGGCTCACCGGATTCAACAATGTGCGCTTTGCGAAAAGAGGCTTCTCTGTCCTAACCCAGGTTTTTTCTATCTTTAAGACCGTGACAATAGAGGGGCTTTTTAAGTACATCACTTAAAATGCTCACGGTTCAGTGTTTATGTGCCGCTGAATATTAGTTCTCTGTAGAAATTAGATTTGAGATTGCTTGCATGGTTAATGCCCATTTAGATTCAGTACCCCGCCCTCGTTGGCCTGTCATTGCAGGAACGGTCGTTGTGCATTTAGGGGTGCTCTTAGCTTTCATTCCGCAATACTTTAGTTGGTCTGCCATCGGCGTTGCGGTTCTGCTGCACTGGCTTACGATTGGTCTGGGTATTTCGTTAGGCTTCCATCGCCTCGCCACCCACCGCAGTTTTCGCGTGCCCAAAGCCCTGGAATACTTCTTTGTGTTCTGTGGCACATTGGCGGGCCAGGGTGGCGTGAAAGGTTGGGTTGGCTACCACCGGATGCACCATTTATATGCTGACCAGGATGCGGATCCCCATGATTCAACCAAAGGTTTTTGGTGGAGCCACATTAGCTGGTTGATGCATGAGGTTCCTGGTAAAAGCGAACTCCCTCGCTTTACCAAGGATATTGCGGATGATCGGTTCTATCAGTTTTGCCATCGGCAATATATTCCCCTGCAAGTGGCTTTAGGGCTAGTTCTCTACGCGATTGGCGGGATGCCCTTTGTCGTCTGGGGCATTTTTGTGCGTTTATTCGTTGGCTTTCATAGCACCTGTTTTGTAAATAGCGTTTGCCACAAACTGGGTTACCGCAGCTATGACGTAGAAGATACGTCGACCAATTGCTGGTGGGTTTCTCTTTTGACCTTTGGCGAAGGATGGCACAATAACCACCATGCGGTACAGTCGTCCGCACAGTATGGTCAGCGATGGTGGGAGATTGATATTGTCTGGTACACCATTCGCTTGATGGAGATGCTTGGGTTAGCCACCCACGTCAAAACGGTCAATCCTGCAAAAGCCAATGGACGGTGATTTATGACTGGAATTCAGGTACCCGAGAAGGTCGCTGCATTAACTCCCGAGAGTGCGGAGTGGGGCGATCGCCTCAGCCGTCTACCCCAGGGTGAACGCTATCTCTATCAACTACTGAGCCTGGTTGATAATGGCGATTTGACCGTTACAAATCCCAACGGTGAAGTGTTCCGATTTGGCAAACCGGGATTAGAACCAGTGCTGCATTTGCAGATTCACAATGCGGGCACTTACGACCGCCTCTTAGCATTTGGCACCCTTGGCTTCTGTGAAGCCTACATGGATGGATGGTGGGATGAAGCCAATGGGAATTTAGTAGAACTGATTGGTTTGTTCTACCGTAGCAATGTCTATGCAAAAGCCCGTGACAACGTAACTGTTGGGTTGTTACTAAAGGTCATCACACAACGTCTCAAAACCATTCCAACTGTTATCGAAAATAGCCGTAAAAACGTTCAACATCACTATGATCTGGGGAATGATTTTTACCAGCTATTTCTTGATCCAACCATGACCTATTCCTGCGGGTATCGAGTTCGTGAAACCGATACTCTGGAGCAAATGCAGAATCAGAAATATGAGCTGATCTGTCAAAAACTAGCCCTCAAACCGGGCGAAACGTTGATTGATATCGGCTCCGGTTGGGGTGGAATGTTGATCTATGCTGCTGAGCGTTATGGTGTAAAGGGTACTGGGATTACCCTGAGCGTGGAGCAGGCTAAGTTGGCTCAGGAGCGTATTGAGGCGCGGGGGTTGAGCGATCGCATCGAGATCATCATCTCCGACTACCGCGAAATTAAGGGTCAGTACGATAAGTTTGTCAGCATTGGCATGTTTGAGCACGTTGGCAAAGGCAACTTTGCCACCTTTATGCAGAAGGCAGCCGAACTCCTCACCCCTCAGGGTGTGGGAATGCTACACACGATCACGACCCAGAGTAAGGAACGCAATGGAGCCTGGGTTGATAAATACATTTTTCCCGGCGGCTATGCACCCCAACTGCATGAGCTCACGCAGGAACTGTGGGCGGCAAAACTGCCCGTTGCCCATTGCGAAAACCTCAAACCCCACTATGCAGAAACTCTGAAGCGTTGGCATCAGAACTTCACGGCCAATCGTGAACAAATTGCAGCTCTGGGTTCTATGTACGATGAGCGCTTTATGCGGATGTGGGCGCTTTATCTACAATCTTTTGAGGCTTCCTTCCGCTATGGCGGTTTGCATGTTTACCAACTGCTGTTTTACAAAGGTAAACAATGGCGTTTGGATGTGCCCTTGTCTTTCAATGTTCAATAAACATTAGGGCTTGTTTTAGAGGTTATTTTTTATGCGCTTTGCACAAGAAATAACTCTTCCAAACAGTCCTTAATGCCTATCCGAATGATATATCTATAGATCTCCGACTTCTTTAAAGAGTCGGAGATTTTTTATAGGGATATCAAGGCTTATGCCTTTTGCCTGTGCCAGGGGTAATTAAATTTTGTGGGAATTTTATGTGGGAGGCGATCGCATCAGTGTATTGGTTTCAATCAGTAATATGGCTACTAAAAACGAAAAGTAAACACTGTTATTTGCTAAACTTTTTACCGTTGTAAAAAATGAAAGAGAAGTTTAACAAATGATGTGGGATGAAGATAAAAACCTTTGAAATAGCCTTACTGATCTGGTATTCATACTTGAACTTTTGGTAGACGTCTAGTGCGGTTATTTTGGCTTAGCTTAGAATCATGTTGAATTAAAAAGAAACAGTCTTGATCAGGTTGCTTTTGATTAAACAAGTTTTGATTTGACGTTTATTCATGGTTTAACGGGAGTCATGAATTCTTCATAATATAGGAGACTAGCTATGAGACGCTTTGCCTTAACCTGTTCTTTCGTCGTGCTTTCTGCCGCTCTACTGGCTCTACCTGCAAAAGCTCAACAAACGAGCCCTTCTAGCAACCTGTCTCAGGGCGTGAATGATACAGAGTTATCCACTCGCCCGACAGCCCGTGAGCTAAGTCCATTTAACCTTGTATCGTTGGCCTATCGCGGGCATTTTTCAGAACAAGGTATTCCCGGTTATGGCAATTTCGTTCTTGGCCTTCATACCGGGCGCATCAGAGCGGATGATGTGATTCAAGCTGCTGTTGATGCTGGGCAGCTATCACCCGATGTACAGGATAGCCGTAGTTACCGAACGGCAGTAAGGCAACATCTTCTAAGCTTAAGGAATACTGCCTACTAGGGTTTACGAATATCGCATCTAAAAGTAAACCTCCTGCGTGGGTCGTTGCGTGGCGAAGCCGCGCAACGACCCACGCAGGAGGTTTAGTGTCATTAAAGGATGGTGTAGCGCGATGTGCCATGTCGCCCTTCATCACGCTTATAGAACTTACACCTTGGCTTATTTAAGCTTGCGTACTTATTTGGGTAGATATCAGCTTGGCTCCCTTCCCATACGAGAAGGAGTCGATATAGTGAGGAAACCGGATTCAACGTGCTCCTATGACGGCAACTTCCTCCACTTTGAACCACCAATTCATTACAGCAAACGGCATTCGTCTGCACTATGTGACGGCAGGTGATGGGCCGCTTATGTTGTTGCTGCATGGATTTCCAGAATTTTGGTATTCCTGGCGGCACCAAATTCCTGAGTTCGCCAAAGATCACACTGTGGTTGCCCTCGATATGCGCGGGTACAACGACAGCGATAAACCCAAGGATCTTAAAGCCTATCGCATGGAAGAACTGGTCAAGGATGTGCAGGGGGTAATTCGTGGCTTAGGATTTGATCGGTGTACTTTGGTTGGCCATGATTGGGGTGGCGCGGTAGCCTGGTCTACAGCCTACAATTCACCCGGCCTACTAGAACGGTTAATTGTTCTAAATTTGCCACATCCTGCTCGCTTTCAACAGGGGCTACGAACTCCTCAGCAATTGCTGCGGAGTTCATACATCGGCTTTTTTCAAATCCCTCTTCTACCCGAACTGCTGATTCAGTCTGGAAATTACCAAGCTCTTGAAAGAGCATTTCGTGGTATGGCTATACGCAAAGACACCTTCTCTGATAGTGACATTCAAACTTATAAGGACGCAACCGCCAAGCCAGGGGCTCTTACCGCCATGTTGAATTACTATCGGGCTCAGTTTGGGTCATCGTTTCTGAGACCCGAATGGGGTGTCTTAAGTGTTCCGACGCTGATGATTTGGGGCGAAAACGATATTGCCCTTGGCAAGGAGCTAACCTATGGCACTGAGGATTATGTCAGCGACTTCCACCTGCGTTACATACCCAATTGCAGCCACTGGGTTCATCAAGAGCGACCCGATCTGGTCAATCAGTACATGCGAGAATTTCTGGCCCGCTAATTTTTAGCTCTCCTGATAAGTAACCCTAAAAGAGAGAGGCAGAGCTTCGCTCTGCCTCTCTCTTTTAGGGACAAAGTATTTGATAGAGCGATCGCCTCAAAAAAAAGTAGCCCATTAGGGCTACTTTAAGCTGCCAGGTTATGACTGAGAAACACACAACTATCCGACAGGAAGCACTAGGGCGCTCTTCCTACTGATACGATCTGCATTCATTACAAGCTAGGTTGAGCCCCTCCTGCTGGTCCCACAACAGAAACATCTGCCGACTTAACGAAACCATGATAGAAGGCGATCGCCGCCGCAATGGCATTCAGCCAGATGTTGTTGCCAAACAGAGGAGTAATATCAAACAGGGTATTCGTAAAGGGAATCAGACCAAGCAAGGCACCTGCCGCATAAACGATAGCAAAGATGCGGTTAAATACCAGGGCACCACTTAAGCTAGTGGACGCAGCAATACCCCACAGACCTACTAAGATACCAATGGCATTATGAAAATAGTTTGTTGGGAAAATGCCGAATAGATAACCAAAACCCAAAACAGCAGGAGGGTTTGCCGGAGGATAGGAGACAAGAGCAGGAACAAATCCAGCTAGGCCAAGTAAGAGAAAAAAGATACCAAGGCCGAGGGCGCTTAGGCGAACGGCAACATTTGAAGAAGTGGATGTTTGCATGGTTGTGTTTGCTTTTAGAAACGATGGTTGATGGATGAGTAAATGAACCTGAAATAGTTTAGTGAATCAGGTGCAGAACATCCCGCAGGACACTGTAACCAGCCCAATCCCAAAATAAATAGGCAACAAAACCAAGCATGGCCAAACGACCATTCCAAAGCTCTTGTTGGGGGTTCCAACCGAAAATCCAGGCGTTGCGATCGCGCCCATCATAAGCAGGCGTAACCGTTGGAATTTGAGCCGTATTCAGAGTTGATGTTTTCATGGGAAATGATTCTCAATGATGCTAATGCGACCATGCTATCGAGTAATATTGCTGTCATGGTCTGTCATGGGTTCGACTTCTTGCTATATCTAAAGTCGATGGAAAATAACATTAATTCGATTAAAGAATTGTTATATGGAGTAGTGGCATACTTAGTGCTGCTCCACTTTACAGGATGGTTTTCAATTAGCCTTATCTAATGTATGGAAAATCTACTTTCAGATATTTAAAACAATCTCATGCATAAATCTTAAAAAGGGTTAATTTGCATGCACAATATTTGTATAAATAAGTTCTTTTAGAAGAATTGCTCGGTTTGTTTAGCATTTAATTAAGTGGTTCAGCTCTATATAGCATCTGCAATGCTGTACCGCTCGCTTAGCAAGCGGTACAGCATTGCAGATGCTATATCAATACTCTGGACAGTTTTTCTGAAACCGTTGATTTTGCGTGCGCGAAGCGCACGCAAAATCAACGGTTTCAGAAAAACTGTCCGAACTAATGTTATATGAATTATGGTCGTCTACCTGTTGTTTCTGTTGATATGGTTTGATGACCATCTTGAAGGATATTTAGGTTCTGCACGGCTAGCACTGAACAGGGCGCATATCCCTAGCTTTTCTTCGAACGCTTTGCGATCGCCCGTTGCGCTACTAATTGTAATTAGAATTTTCCTGAAAATCAGCTCTCCAATGATAAGCTCTCTAAAAGAATGGCCAAATAAAATCGTAATTTGAAACGGAAGCTAAACTCTTCTCATCCTTGTTATGCCAAAAGATTTTGAGAAACTTGTGAGCGTTGTCTCAAAAGGATTCAGAGGTTAAAACTTAGGTTTATTGCTAGGCATAATCTTCGTTTGCAAGGGGCTATCTTTGGCCAGAAGTCTGAGCACGTATCTAAAAGAAATGGTTTTTTTAGAGCTCTGTTCTCACTTATGACAGAAGGATTAATTAAGAAGAGTACCTTAGCTTAAGGTAATGCTGAAATCAAAAAAAATGAGCCACATGATACCAATTCTTTACTCTTCAATCGTGGCTTATTTTTATGAAGTGCTCCCCTGTTTTTAGTCAATAACTTTTTTAGTCCTTTCAGGAAATCGGTGATGAAACGCTTTGCTCTGGCCTTCTTTTCTCTCGTTGTCTCTGCCGTTGTTTTTGCTCCGGTTGCACAAGGTCAGGAAACACGCCCAAATAACAATCAATCTCCACAGTTTAATAACGAAACTCTTCAGATTCAGGATAGGCAAACAACTCGTGTATTAACTCCAATTCAGCTAGCAACTTTAGCGAATCGAGGCTATCTCTCAGACCAAGGAATTCCCGGTTATGGAAACCTGATGGTTGGGCTCAGAACCGGAAGCATCACAGCTAATGACATTATTCAGGCTGCTATTGATGCCGGAAGAACAGCTCCTAGTACAGGAGAGGAGTCAAGCTACAGAACTGCACTTCGTCGACAACTTTACGCTTTGCAAGACAGAGCAAGCGATTCGAATGATGGGGCCGGTAATGATGGCAATGACGGTGGCAATGACGGTGGCAATGATGGTGGCGATGACGGTGGCAATGATGGTAGTGGTAATTCCAGTGGAGGAGAGGCCGATGGTAATACTTCTGGCGGAAGTACCGGCGGGGGAACTTCTAGTGGCAGCAATGGGGGCTCTAATAGATAGTGGTGATTAATACGATTCCATAGCCTAGTACTCTACCCAAGAATTTTTGAGGGGTCGTAGACCCCTCAAAAATTCCTTAAATTTAATTTTTAAGTGTGGAGTAACCCACACTTAAAAATTGACAGACCACTAGTTATTACAATAAAGTTGACAGCTTCCCTATAGCTCTCCTCGGTTGGAACGCATGTATGAAATCTCCTATCCAACCACTAAAAATTATTACAGCTTTACTGTTTGCGATCGCTGCTTCCATAGGGTTGACGCCCGCCCAAGTAGGAGCTGAAACTTTACCGCGCTCTATTATTAATAGCCTGGCTTATCCCACCAGTTCTCAACGATTCTTTGAGGAAGGATATGCTCAGATGGAACGCGAAATCCAGCAGTTGCAAGGAAGGCTCGAAACCAATACCCCTGTCCTTAACGTTCAGCCTGCTGTTCGGGAACAGCCTGAGGAATTACAGCGGCTTGAACCGCAGTTAGAAGAAATAATACCAGAGCAGTTTTCTCCAACGAATACCCAGGGTTCTGAACGGCATCTATTACTTCACTAGTACGCTGAGGCGGAAATCCATCACCTATGTTTTGTGTGGGGTGCGAAGCACCCCACACAAAACATAGGTTGCGAACTTAGGCCGCAGCCTACTAGGGTCTGTGAAAGTTGTTTTTTATGCGCCTCACGATCAAAAAAAACAACCTTTAAAACAGGCCATGAAATAACAATCAGCATAAGCTCATCACAACACCGTATAAGTCCTATTTGCAGCGCTTTTTGCTTGAATTAGCCACGGTTGTTTTTGTGAGAGCCGCGCGGAGCGCGGTTCTCACAAAAACAACCAGATTTTAAGCGCTTGAAAAGCGCTGTAAGTGAATTTGTAGCTTAATGATTTGAATTAAGAAACCCGGTGTTTCTGAAAACACCGGGTTTCTAGGGCGTGCTTAACAATTAAACCTGTTGCGCCTTTTGAATATCGCGGAATCCTTTGGCGAATACCGTATTGCTGAGAAAATCCTCAAACAGGTGAGGGGGATCGGCATCAGGTTTGCGTTGTATCATCTGACGCAGGCTCCATAGAGAGAAGCCTGTTGACCAGGCCAGATCCGCCAGGGCTGCATAGAGGACGCCGTGATTTTTTACGAAATAACGGCGGCGAGAATCCCATACGTATTGAGGGATGCGTTTTTTAGCGCGATCGCGCCCCGTCACTCCGGTACTCTGTCCTGCCAGGTGCATCACCTTACTCTCAGGAACGTACCAGCATTCCCATCCGGCGCGTTTTGCCTGTAGGCAGAAGTCTGTTTCTTCGTAGTACAGGAAGTAGTTGTCATCCATTAAGCCAACGGACTCAAATACTTCGCGACGAATGATCATACAAGCGCCGGGCATCCAATCAATCTCCTGGGGGCGATCGGTCGCCATCGTTTGTGCCACCACCCAGCGGGACAGCAGCTTTGAGACAAATCCCAAACGCAGCCCCGAATCCAACTCACTGAGGATGGAGGGGAAGCGAAAGGCGATCGGCCACAATTCCCCATCAAATTTCTCGATGCAACTTCCGGCAATTCCTGCCTTCGGATTGGCATCCATAAAATCTACCAGGGCTTTCATGGAACCAGGTCGTGCCTCTGCATCAGAGTTCAGCAGCATGTAATAGGGAGGCGGATCGTCCGATTGGAAAGCCGGGCGAATCGCTTCATTGTTGCCATAGGCAAAGCCCCCATTCCTTTCTGCCGGAACCACGGATGCCCAACTACTCCAGCCTTCTGCTTCAATCGTCTGGGCAATTTTTTCAGCGGAGCCATCCCCTGAATCGTTGTCCACTACTACGGCTTGCATACCGGGAAGGGTGGGAAGCTCAGGAACGAGCGATCGCAATGCGCTAATGGTCAGGTCGGCGGTGCGGTAGTTGACGATCGCAACCAGCAAAGGCACTGAGCACTTCGAAGACGATGGAGTTTCGGTTATGTCCTGTTCCGCACACAGGTCTGCACGCTGGGATTGGGTAGTCATGAAAAGGTGATCCATTGAGTGTCGGATGGGTCATCCACATGCAGGGGCTACATGTCAAACGTAAGCTAACGGCTCTAACTTGGCCCCCCGAAGAGGGCCAGGGTTAGATTCAGGCTGCCTGTTGTGCATCTGCATTGGATTTGGACTGGTTAGCATCTTGAGCCAGCGTTGCCACCTCGTTGATAGCCGCTTGTAGATGCTCGGCTAACACCTTCACATTGGGGTCTTGTAGCATACTGGCGTGCCCACCAGGAACATCATAACTGCGGACTTGGGCCGCACGCTTATCCCATCCCAGCAAAGGCTCCGCGTACTTCTCAATGGCGGGAGTATCGTCGATAGGGGTGCCGTCAAAAATATTGCTCTTCTGGGTCGCCCGATAGAGCAGCACTTCACCCTCGAGTTGGCCATCAAAGCGATGCTGAGGCCCTGCCCACATAATCACGGTACGCACTGGGATATTGCGTAGGAATGGGGGTACGGAGATATTGCGATCGAGGCAGTAGCGGAACAAGGACAGTTTGGTATGCTTGAGCGCTGCCAAATACCGCTGCTGAGTTTCGTAAACCAGGAGGTTGGTGGCTTTCTTCCGGATTTTATTTGCGATGGACAGGACTCTAACCAGAGGATTAGATTGTGTCCCTGTTTTCATAACTTGAGCAAAGCGGTTGAGGCGCTGGCTGTTGGCATAGTTGCCACCCCGTTCGGGAGTTCCCACATCGGCAGCATCAAAAATCGCCAGTAAAGCAGTTTTCTGCCCCTGTTTTTGCAGTTGCAGGGCTACTTCAAAAGCCAAACGCCCGCCTGCACACAGCCCACCAATGAAGTACGGCCCTTCGGGTTGAATCTGGCGAATTTGCTCGATGTAGAAGTTGACCATGTCTCCGATGCGCGTATGCAAGAGGGGAAAACCTGCCGCACTGTAAGGGCGTAATGCATACACCGGAATGGTCGGATCGAGTTGCTGCGCCAGACTCCGGTAGACCAGGGTTTCTCCGTCGGCATCGTGAATCAAGAACAGCGGTAACTGGCCAGTGCCGGGTCGCAGTAGTACCACTGATTCGTAGTGAATCGGCTCTGCATGATTGCTCACGTTTTCCTTATCCAGAACGGCAGCTAGCTGTTCAACTGTGGGAGCCGTTAGAACGGCGCTCAAAGGCAGCTTTGTCCCAAACTGCTGTTCAATTTGGGAGGTGAGACGTACTGTGAGCAGTGAGTGACCACCCAGGTCGAAGAAATTGTCGGTGACGCTAATAGCCGGCAAATTCAAGACTTCGGCCCAAATCTGCGCCAACTGTTCTTCTGTTTGGGTGCGAGGGGCCACATGAACGGCTGTTGCCATGCGATCCGACAAATCCGGCTTGGGTAGAGCGCGGCGATCGATTTTGCCGTTGGGGGTGAGGGGCAGTGCTTCCAGGGGGACGAAGACCGAGGGCACCATGTAGTCGGGGAGCGATCGCTTCAAAAACTGCCGCCATTCGCTAGCTCCAATTTCCTCACCAGTTGTCACCACATAGGCCACCAGTGCCTTACGGCCAGGTTCATCTTCCCGCGCCGCTACCACACACTGCTGCACCGCTGAATGCTGCTTCAGGGCTGACTCAATTTCACCCAGTTCAATCCGGAAGCCCCGGATCTTCACCTGGTGATCCATCCGGCCCAAAAATTCCACATTGCCGTCGGGCAGATAGCGGCCATAATCTCCTGTCTTGTAGCAGATATCCTGCTGATCACCCGTCAGTGGATTGGCAACAAACTTCTCCTGACTCAGGGAACCCTCCAGGTAACCGTTGGAGCGGTAGGGTGTGCGCACGTAAATTTCACCCAATTCGCCAACCCCCGCCAAAGCCTGACCGGAATTCACAATCATGAGCTGAGTATCTTCGATACCCTGGCCCACCGGTAGGCGAGATGCTCCATGGTGCGGTGCAGTCGTTTCCCCACTGGGAGGAACTACGAAGTAGCTGGCCAGCTGCGGTGTTTCCGTTGCACCGTAGCCGTTGATTGCCGTTACATGGGGAGCCAGCTTGCGGAACTCATCCAGACTTTGGCGGGTGAGAATGTCCCCACCAAAGCAGGCATAGCGCAGGCTGGAGAGTTGGAAATTCGCGATCGCCGCTGCGCCTTCCCGGATCAACTGCCCCATGGCTGGGGTCAGGTGCATTACGCTGATTTCCGACTGGTGTAACCAGGTAGCCAGCTCGCTGGGCGTTTCCATCTGCGCCGGGGAGGGAACGTAGAGGGTGGCCCCAACGCTCAACGGGGTGAAGATGTCACGCCATAGGGGATCGTGAGCCAGGCCCGACAACTGGCTGAAGTGATCTGTAGTGGTGAAGGGGAAGGTGTGACGATACCACCTGAGGAAGTGGGAAACGGGGCTGTGGGTGCCCACAATGGCTTTGGGTTTACCCGTTGAACCGGATGTGAAGGACACATAGGCTCGATGCTCGGGATTGGGCACAGGTGGCTCATCCGTGGAGCATTGGGCTAGGGCGTCCGGTAGGGTTTGCCCATTGGCGGGAAGGGTGATCTGGCAAGTCCAGGGATGGTTGGCGATCGCCCCCTGCAATTCCTCAGGAAACTCTCCAGCTGCTTCCAGCACCACCAAACCTTTCGGTTGAGCGATGTCCAGGTAATCCGCCAAACGTGCCGCAGGATAAGCCGAATCCAGTACTGTAACGGCCGCACCTGCTTTGAGGATGCCCAGCATTGCCCACACCAGGGAAGCGCTACGAGAGGCATAGATCGCGACACCGTCCTGAGGTTGAATGCCCTGGCTCACCAAGTAGTTCGCAAGTTGATTGCTGCGCTCGTTGAGGGTGGCATAAGTCCAGGTGCCGTGGCTATCAATGACGGCGGGTTGTTGGGGAGTGCGATCGCTCCACTGCACAAACTCGTGATAAATTACCTCGCCTGCATCGTAGGTCAGCGGTAATTGAGGATCAGGCAACAGAGCCGCTTTACCCGGTGTTACCAGAGAGAGTTGGGGGATGGGTGTTTCGGGGGCCGCTGCAATTTGCTGAAGCAGATATTCATACTGCACCAGCATTTCTTCCATTCGGGCCGCACTGAACAGGTCAGCGTTGGAAACCAGGTTGACCCACAGTTCCCCGTCCTTCTCGCCCACGTACAAGGTGATGTCGAACTTAGAAGCCGGTTCTGCAACCGAGAGGGATTGGACGTCCAGATCCGCCAGCTCAACAGGGATGCCCTCAAAATTGAACATGTTAAACCACACCTGGAAGATAGGGGTGCGGCTCAGATCCCGCTCGGGATGCAGTTCTTCCACCAGCTTTTCGAAGGGCATGGCCTGGTGAGCGTAGGCTCCCAGAGCAGTTTGACGCACGCGGCCCAGCAATTCTCGGAAGCTGGGGTTGTGGCTCAAGTCAGTGCGCAGGACGACGGTGTTGATGAAGAAACCAATGAGGGGTTCTAATTCGGGGCGATCGCGCTCTGCAATAGGCGTTCCCACCACCACATCCTCTTGTCCTGCCATCCGGCCCAGCAACACCTTGAAAGCGGCTAACAGGGTCATGAACAGGGTGGCCCCTTCCTGCTGGCTCACCTTCTTGAGAGATTGAGCCAGGTCACCGGAGATCACCCGCGTATGACTTTGCCCGCTGTAGCTCTGGGTAGCAGGACGAGGATAATCTGTGGGCAGCTCCAGGGGAGTAATGCCCTGAAGAGTTTCCTTCCAGTAACCGAGGTATTGCTCCAGCACCTCTCCGGCGAACCACTGGCGCTGCCATTCCGCGAAATCAGCGTACTGTACGGGTAGGGCCACCAGGGGATTGGGTTGTCCGGAACGGAAGGCTTGATAGAGATCGCGCAGCTCCCGGAACAGAATTTCCATGGACAGACCATCGGAGCAGATGTGGTGAACAACCACTTGCAGCACATGCTCTTCGGGCTGCAACCGCACCAGGGTTGCCCGCAGCATCAGATCCATGGAGAGGGTGAAGGGGCGTTGCTCCTCGCGGGTCAAAATTTTCTGTAATTCGGCATCGCGATCGCCCGCTGCCCTTTGGCTCAGGTCAATCAGGGGTAGCTCAAAAGGCTGGTGGGGCAGAATGACCTGACTGGGGATACCGTTGGTGGCGACAAAGCAGGTACGCAGCGGCTCATGTCGCTCCATGATGGCATCGAGCGCCTGTTGCAAAGCGGCTACATCTAAAGAACCCTGGAGTCGGATGGCCTTACAGATGTGGTAGGCATAGCTGTCAGGCTCCAATTGATCCAGGTACCAGAGACGCTGTTGAGCAAAGGAGAGAGGGGCTGACTGCTCGTTGGAACGTTGAGGAATAATCTGTCGTTCCGTTGAGTCGTTTTCGATAAACTCGGCTAATCCTGCAATCGTGGGAAATTCAAACAACCGTCGTAGGGGTAAGTCAATTTCCAGATTTTCCTGAATGCGGGCGATTACCTGTGCTGCCATCAGCGAGTGGCCGCCCAGGGTAAAGAAATCGTTTTCGATACCGACTCGCTCAACGCCAAGGATTGCCGCCCAAACATCCGCCAGGGATTTCTCTAGTTCGGTTCTGGGAGCTACATAGGGTGTGTCAGAATTACCCTGGCTCAGGTCTGGATCGGGTAACGCCTTGCGATCGACCTTGCCATTCATATTGAGGGGCAGCGCTTCTAACACCTGGAATGCCGAGGGCACCATGTAGTCAGGCAACTTGGCCTGCAAGAAACGGCGCATGGTGTCAGTGGTCGCGGGTTGGGCGGGGTCTAGCACCACGTAGGCCACCAGACCTTCTTCATCTCGCCACAGGGGTTTCAATGCCACAACACTATCGCGAACACCGGGGCACTGCCGCAGGGTAATTTCGATTTCACCCGGTTCCACCCGCATCCCCCGAAGCTGAATCTGAAAATCCGATCGCCCCAAAATCTGCACATTGCCATCGGCATCAAAACGGCCTAAATCTCCAGTGCGATAAAAACGCTGACCATCAATGTAGATGAATTTCTCCTGAGTTAATTCATCACGATTGAGATAGCCCTGAGTAATGCCATCACCACTGAAGCAAATCTCACCGACCATGCCAACCGGAACGGGATTGAGATAGCCGTCATACAACCGAACCATTACGTTGGGAAAGGGTTTACCCACCCAGGTTTTTGTGACGGTGCGATCGCCTGCAAAGAAAGTGCAACCCATGCAACTCACTTCGCTACAACCATAAATCACAAAAATTTCAGCGTTACGGAACGCCCGCTTCATCGCTTCTTGTAAATCCGCTGATACCAGATCTCCACCCGAAGATACATGCTTCAGGTTATCGAAGCGAGATACATTCAAACCGTTGTCATGGATGTAAGCGATTAGTTTGCGGAGCAGGCTGGGAGATGCATGGATCGTATTAATTTCTTCCAGAAGCTGAATCATCCGCTTAAAGTCAAGGACGCGATCGCGCTCCAGAATGACCAGTTGACCACCAGCCACCAACGGCAACAGCAATTCGAAAAAGGTAATGCTGAAGGTATACCGGGCCATGGACGGCAGGATGATATCCGGGCCAAACCGATAAGTATCGACAGCAACGCGAATGTAGTTCACCAGGTTGCCATGGCTGGCCATCACCCCTTTGGGTTTGCCCGTGGTGCCGGACGTGTAGACGATATAAGCGGTCTGGTTCAGATCTAGCGAGAGATTTAGATTATGGGTGGGTAGCGCGGCCACATGAGCCCAATCGCGATCCAGGCAGAAGGTGGCAGGAACCAGCGCAGGAACCACCGATTGTAGGTGGGTTTGCGTCAGCAGCACCTGGGGTTGTGTGTCTTCGAGAATAATGCCCAACCGTTCGGCTGGGTAGCTTGGATCCAGTGGGACGTAGGTACCTCCAGCTTTAAAGATGGCGAGGAGGGCTACTGATACATCTAAGGAAGGTTCAAAGCAGGCCGCTACCCGTGAGCCGGGAGTAACACCCTGAGCCACAAGATAGTGAGCCAGTTGGTTGGCCCGCTGGTTCAGTTCGTTGTAGCTAAGGGCTTGCTCCAGAAAACGAACGGCGATCGCCTCGGGCCGCTCTGCGGCATGGGCCTCGATAGCTGTAAAGACTGGGAGCCGGGGATACTCAACGGTAGGGCTACCCCACTCCACGAACATCTGCAGCTTTTCGCTGGGGGTGAGCAGGGGCAGACTGGCAATGGGGGCATTGGGAGTGGCGATCGCCCCCTCCGCTAATTGGCCCAAATGTCCAGCCAAACGCTCAATGGTTTCCGGCCGGAACAGGTGAGTATTGTATGCCAGCGTGCCCTGCAGGCCTGTTTTGGTTTGGACCAGCACTAGATGAAGGTCGGGTGTACCTTGATCGAGAATATGGGCTTCAGCTTCGGAAGAGGTAGCTGCGGCCTCCGTTACAAAGGTAAAGGCGACAGTAGCCGGAGTGGGAAGGGGCAACCCTGCTTCCATGGCGGAGGAGAGCTGATGTGCCAGAGTTTGCATCGACTCTGTTTCATCCAGCGTTAAGGCAATACCCCGTGGTTTTTGGGGAGTGTTATTGGAATTGACCAGGGTCACGTCCAAATCAAGGGTAGTCTGCTGGGTGTAGCGGAACAGCAGCCCATAGAACACTGTCAACCAGAAGGAACTGGGATGTTTGAGGAGAGGGGAGAAGGGTTGGTGAGGAATTTCTGGCAGGGAGTCTGCGTGGCAGAAACTGATAAATCCGAATTGATGTGGGGTTGTTGGGTTTTTTAGGAAATCCCAAGGCAGCTGCATATCTGAGCGCATTTTCTTAACCGGCTGAGATTTGGAGGTAAGAGATGAAGGCTCAAAGGATCGTTCGGCTCTGCCGTTCCGTCCTTGGGAATTGTCATCACCTTCACAAACCGATGCTTCAACTGGCACCAACACTTGCTCAAAACTCATAGTGACTCTTTACAGATGAAAGGGAATGACTTGAAACGATTGGGTCGTGGCCGACGTTTGAGTCCTCTACAGCAAGACCACCGGATGGCTGGATGTGTTAGAAGAACAGCACTAGTGGGGTACTACAATCTAGTTCTGCAGCAGTCCGCTGTTAAGCCAAAATTTTCTAAAACCAGTGAATTGCCAATACCGGTCGGTCGGATCTTCAACGTTAGAGAGGGGCAACCCGTAGATAGGCTCGCGTAAATTTGGTAGAGCACCCTCCTAAGTCTAGAGCCACTATATAACTGACTGACGAATATCCTCCTGATAGGGTTAACTTACGCTTCAAACGATGAATAGCTGTTAGTGAAAATTGTCCGTAGGATGACGGATAAATGAACAACTAACCTAGAGGTCTTTCAGTGTATTACCCATGTCATGGCGAACATAACATAGAGAATTTCAGCAAACCAATATTTTCTTATAGAAATTCATCAGAAATACATATTGACCTCTCCGTACTACGGAGATGCTTTATGTGCGCAGTTTGCATAAGGATACTATCCCCTAACACATAGGCTTTGGGCTTCTAGCCCCGCAGCTAGCTGGGAAAAAAGAAGTTAATTTTTATGGATAAGGCATAGGAAAGAGTGCTACTTTCCGATAACAACTCATTTATTTTTGCCATCACTTTACGATGAAAAATAAATGAGTTGTTATATCGGAACTAACCATTAGTAGCTCAGCCTAATTAAAAAGACCCAAAGGGTTGTGTCGCCCGCTTTGTGGATGGCACAGCCCTTTGGGTCTTTTTAATTGCAATCACCTACTTATCCTCAGTTCAGGATAAGCTAAAGTGCCCATTTTGGTGTACGCAGAGCGTACACCAAAATCCCCCTGAACCCAGCTATGAATTTGGATGCGCCCTTGGGCACATCTTGCACCCAATAGGTGTGACGTTCGTCTGCTGGCTGTATAGGCTCTAGCCCGTTTTATTGAGGGAGATAGGGGGTTAAGTGCTCTGCCATCATTCTGACATTGGGAGTTCTCAGGATGCCCAGGTGATTACCGGGAATGTGCACAACCTCAAGCCGATCAACATAGGAACCCCAGCCCATATCTTGATTGGGGTCGACCTCAAATGGGTCGCGATCCATCGCCCGGAATAGGATGACGTTGCCTTTGTAGGGGGTGAGGAAATAATAGCGGCTTACCTGTGCCCGAAACGCTTCTCGTACGTCAGAAGGTACATCAGTTGACGGCGGGCTTGCTGGCTGTACTCCTTCATTTGTTTTGCTATGAGCGGGAAGCTTGACCTTGCCTTTAAATTTGTTGAGCGTGCCCTGAATTTTGTCTGCGAGATAGGACGGGCCTTGCTGGGTTGCCATTTCCAAATGCTTTTTCAGACGATGCTTCAGAGATGCCTGGGCATAGCTATTGGGTGCTTTTGAATCGAGCAGAGCGATCAGGGCAACTTCTTCCCCTTCGGCTTCGAGTTGCTGTGCCATTTCGTAGGCAATGACGCCACCAAAAGACTCACCCGCGAAGTAGTAAGGGCCATGGGGTTGCAATGAGCGTACGGCCTTTAGGTATTGCTGGGCGATCGCCGGAACCGTAGAGAAATGGGCAAACTTCGGATCATCCTGCCAGCCTGGCCCAGCCTTGAGAATCTCCACCTCCTCCTCCAGATAAACCCCGTACACGGGCTGATCGGGATCGAGGTGTTCCACCAAGTCACGGTAGAGTAAAACTCCATACAAGCAGAATAGTGGTGGTTTGCTCCCCTCTTTACGAAGGGGCACCAACCCGGTATTTGCAATGCTTCCCTTGAAGTTGCGGATGAGCTCCGCCATCTCCTCGATGGTCGGTGCCTGCAAGGGAGCCGTGATCGAAAGAGTTTTGTTGAAAACGGTCTCAATTTGCATGAGAATTTGCACCGCCATCAGCGAATCACCGCCCATTTCAAAGAAATTGTTGCGGATGCCGATAGGGGAAATGCCTAGGACTGTTTCCCAAATTTCTGCGAGTTGAGACTCAAGCTCGTCGCGAGGAGCGACATACGCGCTTGCATCTACCAGATCTGCCAGGGTGGGAACCGGTAAATTCAGCCGATCTACTTTGCCGTTAACGTTCAACGGCATGGCATCCAGTTCTTTGTAAATGGTGGGTACCATGTAGTCGGGTAGTTTCGCCTCCAGAAACCGGCGAATTTGCTGGGTCGTGGGCTTGTTGTCTGCCTCCAACACTAGGTAGGCAATTAAGCTTTTCTCCTCATTGCCCGGAAGAGTTTGGGCGGCAACTACGGCCTCGCGCACTCCGGCTACCTGGCGCAGGGTTGCCTCAATCTCGGCGGGCTCCATGCGGATGCCCCGTAACTTGATTTGAAAATCCGCACGGCCCAGAATTTCAAGATTGCCATCGGTATCAAAGCGACCTAAGTCGCCGGTGCGGTAGTACCTCTGGCCGCCAATCATGACAAACCGTTCAGCCGTTAATTCATCACGGTTCAGATAACCTTTGTTAATCCCAGCACCACCAAAAAAGATTTCACCAGGGATACCAACGGGAACCAAATTGTAATCCGGATCGAATAGCCTTACCGATACATTGGGGAAGGGTTTACCAACACGGGTTTTGGTTGGGCTACCATCTCGGGGAGTGAAATAGGTGCAGCCCATGCAACTAATTTCGCTGCACCCGTAAATGACAAACACTTCCGCGTTGGTAAAGGTTTGCTTCATCATTTCCAACAGGTCAGCGGCTACCATATCACCACCTGAGGAGACATGGCGAAGCTGCTGGAATCGGTTCAGGTCTAGCTGGTTGTCGTGGATATAATTGACCAATTTACGCAGCAGACTGGGAGATGTGTGGATGATGGTGACCTCTTCCAGGGTCTGAATCATCCGCTTGAAATCCAGAATATGATCGCGTTCCAGCAGTAGCAAACGTCCGCCTGCTACTAGGGGTGACCACAGCTCAAACATCGTGATGCTGAAGGTATAGCGGGCAATGGATGGCATCACATCCTGGTCATTAAACCCATACTTTTCCTGGGCTACCCAAATGTAATTGATCAGATTTTGGTGGCTGGCCATAACCCCTTTGGGCTTGCCTGTGGTCCCCGAGGTGTAGATGATGTAGGCGGTCTGATCCAAGTCGATGGGGTAGTTGGGATTGTGAGTGGGCTGCGAGGCTACCGTTTCCCAATCACGATCGAGGCAGAAGGTATGCTGGGCGATCGCCGGTACGTTCCCCAGTAACCGCTCCTGGGTCAATAGCATGAGGGGTTCCGTGTCTTCGAGGATAGCGGTGCGCCGCTCCAAGGGGTGGCTGGGGTCAAGGGGGACATACACACCGCCAGCTTTATGAATAGCCAGTACACCTACCAGTACCTCCAGGCCGGGTTCCAGACAGGTCGCAACGCGTACTTCGGGGCCGACGCCGAGGGTCCGCAGGTGGTGAGCCAATTGGTTGGCCCGCTGGTTCAACTCCGCGTAAGTCAGGTGTTGGTTGGTAAATGTGAGGGCGATCGCCTCAGGACGCTGTGCAGCGTGTGCTTCAATGACCGTGAAGATGGGCTTTTGGGGATACTCAACAGCAGGACTGGCCCAATCTACAAGTAGTTGATGAGTTTCGTCGGCTGTTAGAAGAGCCAGGTCAGCAACAGTTTGATCCGGGTCACCTATGAGACCTTCGATGAGCTGGTTGAGATGCCCGGCACACCGCTCAATAGTGGAGCGCTCGAATAAATTGGCGTTGTAGCGCAGGGTGCCCTGAATGCGTTCTGGGGCGCTCTGCACATGTAAATGTAGATCAGGTGCCTCGGTTGTCAATTTCCCGGTGAAATCAGCTGTGTCAAAGGAAACGACTATATTAGAGCGTGACTGGTTCTCCAGTGATTCCAGCCCGCTCTCTGGATCTGAAAGGGCAACGGAAAGGTTTTGCACCAGGGAGCGAAGGGAAGCGAGGCTAGATACCGATGTCGTCAGACCCAGGGGTGGCAGCGTGGTCTTGTGATAACTCAGTGCCAGGACATCTAGATTAATGAGGGTTTGTCGGGTGTAACGGTATAGGAGGGCGCTCAAGGCAGCCAGCACGATGCTATCGGGATGAATGCCTTGAATGAGTTGCTCAGATAAAAACTTGGGCAGAGTTGATGGAAGGGTAAACTGAACCTGCTCTGGATTGTAGGATGTTGCCGCTGTTTTGAGGTAGTCGTAGGGCAACTGAAGCCCAGGCCGCTCTTGAAGCGACGTTGGTTGAGATTCGGTGCGGGGAGAGGGGCTGCTCTCCACCTGCTGTACCGATGAGTCTAAAGCATCCAGAACCGATTTAAAGCTCATAATCCGCAGCTCAAGAGGTAGTTCTTCAGTAACGCGCAGCGACAGGGCTATCTATAATTTGCGCCCCCGTACAGGGCACATTAAGGAGATGACTTTCGTCCAAAACGATGAACCGAAAATATCTATTTATGTGCACTGAACGTCTCAACTCAACGAACAGGGAAAACCATCGCTTACACAATACAACCCTTCAGGTAGAACACCTTAGGGAGTAGCCATTTGCCATCGATAAACTGATGAGATAAACGGATGTAGCGGTGTACCCACTCTAATCCAATCATTCTGTCTCTGGTAGTCCCATCCGTATTTTCACGGTGAAAATGAGACGGGGCTACAAATCGGGAAACCCAACAATAGTCAGAAACAAAGATTAGGAATCTGTAATTCTTAATTTGGAGGCTATCACAAATTTGGAGATCGACCAAAAAATCTAAGGCCAAGTTCACTAGAACTACATAGAAATCCTTCGATATTTAGGGATTGCAAAAACTGACCATTTATCCTTTAGCTTTTTTTTCATCCTTTTTTTCAACACATTTGGTAGTTTCCCTGAGAACATAGATTTTGTTTTAGGGATAGAGGCATGAGAATAGGGATTCTAAAAATTTCCTACTTTCCCTATCTATTTGTATTTTTGTCATTTTTATATGAAGCTGTACGGAATGAGAGGTTTGATACGCCTATGTACCGCACCTCTCATTTCGTGCAGCTTGGTATTGGTTTAGCTGTAATTTGATCCCATAGTGAAAATACGTAAGTCTTCATAGTGCCTTTAAGAAGATGTCATGAAGTGAATGGAGTTTTTTATATTCCATTTTCTGGAATCGAGTTTGTGCTTGATGTTTGCAATTAAACCGTTCTGATTCTTGTTATTTCTGAAACGATTACGGAGCTTTTGGCAAATCTTTAAGCAAGCTTCTCTCCGTATGAAGAGTAGATGTACCCTCTAGTGGACTTACTTAGCCCTGAGCTAGAGTGAGTCTCAAGTTCACCCAATAACCCCCTGAAATATCTCAGAGCTGCGGTGATTTCTCCTTAGCGTTTTACGTTCATTTAGCTCTAAGCGGAGAGGCTATGATGAGTGATGTCTGCCCCATTATCGGAGTTGATCATTTGGAGTTCTTCGTCGGTAATGCGAAGCAATCGGCGCAGTTTTATTCCAGATGTTTCGGCTTTCAAAATACTGCCTATCGTGGTCTAGAAACGGGAGAACGCAAGACTTCATCCTATGTTATGGAGCAGGGAGAAATTCGCTTCGTTCTAACCTCTGCTATGGTGGGTGACCACCCCATTAATAAGAGTGTGATGAAGCATGGCGATACCATCGGCGTTATGGCATTTCAAGTGCCCGACGTTACCGCTGCCTACCGGTATGCTATTTCTCAGGGGGCAGTCGGTGCCATTCCTCCCACTGAGCAGGATGATGAGCATGGAACGCTGCGTTATGCTGCCGTCCGCTCTTTTGGGGATGTGTTAGTTAAGTTTGTTGAGCGACAAGCTTATAGCGGCCCGTTTGCTCCTGGATTCGTAGCCCGCGCCTCTGTTCCTGGCCCTAATGCTGGTCTAAAGCGGATCGACCACATCGTTGGTAACGTTGAGCGGGGCATGATGGATCGCTGGGTGGAGTTTTTCCAGAAGGCGATGGGCTTTGAACTGCGGATGCATTTCGATGAGCAAACCATTTCCACTGAGTATTCTGCTCTGATGTCGAAGGTGTTGCAAAACGGTAGCAAAACTATCGTGAACATCAACGAGCCTGCAGATGGTTTGCGGAAGTCCCAAATTGAAGAATTCCTGGATTTCCACTACGGCCCTGGGATTCAGCATATTGCATTGGAAACGACCGACATTGTGCAGGCGGTAGTGCAATTGCGGCAGGCCGGGGTTGAGTTTCTGCCTATCCCCAAAACCTATTACGAAAATCTGGAAGACTGGGTTCGCGAAATTGATGTCCCAGTCGAGAAGCTGGCAGAACTGGGCATTCTGGTAGACCGCGATGAGGATGGATATCTGCTGCAACTGTTCACCAAGCCGCTGGGCGATCGCCCCACCCTCTTCTTCGAAGTCATTGAACGTCATGGATGCCGTGGCTTTGGTGCCGGTAACTTTAAATCCCTGTTTGTGGCTCTAGAGCGTGAGCAAGCCCTACGCGGCAACCTTTAAGTTTTTCCGTTTCCCTGTTTCGACCTTTTTTGTACGCCAACGAAACCCCCTATCGTCACGAGGTAAAGCTGACTATGGCCGGAACTAAGACGCTACAGCAAATCGACCAAGCTTTGATTGCGCTGCTCAGTGAGCGCATTTCCCTACTAGAGACCTCGGGTGCCCCCTCCATAGAAGAGCAGCTGAGTAATGCTCGGTCATGCTTAATGAATACGAATGTTACGGAGTTCACCTGGAATTCTTTAATTGTAAACTGCATGGCAGCTCTGGCAACGGAGACACCTACCCCCCAACAAAAGCATGCCCAAAGCCGCCGTATCACGGTAATTGGGGGCCGTGGGATCATGGGAAGCTTCTTCACTGAGCGGATGGCTGCTGCAGGCCACCAGGTGAGCATCCTGGAGTATGACGATTGGGATCGGGCCGATACGCTGCTAGGCGATGCGGATTTGGTGCTGATTGCAGTACCCCTCAAGAGCACTGTGGCGATGGTTCGTAAGGTAGCGAGCTATCTTTCCCCCAACACGATTCTGGCAGATGTGGCCAGTACCAAAACCGAAGTGGTGCAAGCCATGATGGAGCATCACAACGGGCCAGTTGTTGGTTTACACCCAATGTTTGGGGTTGGCAGCGGTACCTTCCTCGGTAAGAAGGTGGTGGTGTGCCCCGGACGTAACGCTGAAGCATCCCAGTGGTTGTTGGATCTGATTGAGGCCGATGGCGGTACCCTGATCACCTGCACTCCTGAAGAGCATGACACGATGATGGTGGCGGTTCAGGTCATTCGATTCTTCTCTGACTTCAGCCTGGGAACTTTTTATGCCCGAGAAGGGGTGGACATCGATCGCAGCTTCGAGTTTGCTAGCCCTCTCTATCGCTCCGAAATCAACATCATCAGTCGTCTGGTGACTCAAGATGCTGCCCTCTATGTAGACATTTTGATGGCTTCCCAGGAACGTCTCGATGCTATCGAACGAATGGTCGCCACCTACAGCCACCTGGCAGATTTGTTGAAGAAGGGCGATCGCGCCGGTCTCATTGCCGAGTTCGAGAAAACCGGAGCAGCCTTTAAGCCCGGAGCGAAGCGCTCCATGGTAGAGAGTAGCTACATGCTGAATAACCTCAGCAACTTCGTCGCCGCTAGTCAGGTTGAGATGGAGCAGACCTGCGAAGCTGCTGCTGCCTAACCCGCTTTTCCAGCGCAGGGCGTTGCATCCCCTGAAGAAAGACAACGTTAGTGCGATCGCCTGATTTTCAGCGCCCCTGTCTGAAAATCAGGCTTTCCTATATAGCGGTGTGTACGTTAATTCAGTACGTTCGTGTTAGGCCAGTTTACGTTTGAAAAGCCTCGCTCTGCGAGACTTTTCAAACGTAAACATTATTCCTGGCAGACGGGTGTCAGCAGCCCCAGTCTCTCGGCCTGTCGAAACGCCTGCTTAGGCGTCGCCCCCTGCTGCATCGTGATGTAGATCAGCACAAGCAGCGCTGCTCGAATGCCTGTGTCACAATGCACCAGCAATGGTTTACCCAGTTCATTAATCAACTTGAATGTTTGTAAGATGGTTTCCTCGTGCAAGTTGTCGAAACTCAGGGGAAAGTTCAGGTAATTCAACCCAAACAATCCCGCTTTGACCTCCTCAGAGGGCTCAAACTCGTATTCCCCCGGCGATCGCAAATTCAAAATAGAGCGAAATCCATCGCCAACGAGCTGTGGCAACTGCTCAGAGGAGATCTGTCCGGCGATCGCCAACTCATCATTAATTTTACGAATCGTTTCCATGCCGACCTCCCCGATTGTGGGGAACAACCATGACTGGTTAATGCCCTACCGATTCTGTGAATCGAGCTGAGGAGACATCGCCCTAACAACGGTGCATAGCTGAGAGGTAGATGGCTCCTAGTTTTCAAGCTACGGCATAAATGTGAGAAACTTGTGAAGAAGTTATGTTAAGTTGTATGTCTTAGACAGCCCAGCCCAAGGCGTGAGCGATCTGATTGGCGAGATCCAGGGGATTGAAGGGTTTGGCGATCGCCTCCTGAATTCCTAAATCGGTATAACGCTTGCGATCGGATGCCTGCACTTTGGCTGTCAATAATAAGACCGGAATGGTGCGAGTTTGATCGTTTTCCTGCAATTTTTGGAAGGTGGTTAGCCCATCCATATCAGGCATCATCACATCCAGCAGAATTGCGTCGGGCTTCTCCTGAGCTGCTTTTTCGATGCCCTCCATCCCAGAACTGGCGGCAATGACCTGCCATCCGGCTACGGTTTGGAGACAAATTTGCGTCACTTCTTGAATCGAGACTTCATTGTCAATAATGAGTACTTTTTTGGTCATATCTATGCAAATCATGAATCAAGTGAGCCAGAGATGCTTTAGGTCCGTGCTGCAATAGAACTAACTCCTACGTTGACCCAAATCATCAGGGTTAATCAGTGGGAGCCTCTTGATTGGGCGATCGCAGCGGGATGGTGAAATAGAAAGTACTTCCCTTCCCCAGAATACTGTCGACAAAAATATGGCCCCCGTGCTGCTGCACAATGTTACGACAGATCGCCAGCCCTAGTCCTGTGCCATCCTGATTGCGCGAATCTGATGCATCCACCTGCTGAAACCGCTCAAAAATAGTTTCCTGCTTATCTAAGGGGACGCCCCGCCCCTGATCGGCTACCGAAAACAGGACGTGGGGAGGATTGAGCAGATTGGCGCTTTTGCGGAGGATCGTCGCAAAAGGTCCTTCTGCCTGGATATTGGAAGCATCCGGTTGTAACTCAGACCCCTGATCCAGAGTCGCCGTAATCCATACATGGCTATGGGCTGGCGAAAATTTGATGGCGTTGCTGAGTAAATTCGTCAGGGTTTGGAGAATGCGATCAGGGTCTGCCTGGAACGTGATGGGTTCAGCCTGTACTTGTAGAGTAATTTCCGACTTCTCTGCCATCGGCTGTAGTGCATCAGCTGCCCGTTGCACCAATTCCTTGGCATCACAGGCTTGCAGTTGCATCGTCACCTTGCCAGATTCGATGCGTTCCACATCCAAAATATCGTTAATTAACCGCACCAATCGCTCTGTGCTGGCAACCGCAATATCTAATAGGCGCTTGCTGGTGCTTGGATCGGTCGCCAGTAAACCGCTAGCCAACATTCCTAACGAACCGTGGATGGAGGTGAGCGGAGTGCGTAGTTCATGGCTCACCACTGAAATAAATTCATCCTTCATCCGTTCCACCACCTGGCGTTCGGTGATGTCCTTAAACGTGATGACACTACCCACAATTTCTTGCTCCTGGATGGGGGTGCTGACGTATTCCACTGGAACCGCCGTGCCATCTTTACACCAGAAAGTATCACGCTTGGCTTGTGCCGCTCCGTTGTACAAGAAGACATCAATGGTAGAGGGGCCATCCGAGTCTCTATTTGCGGATTCCTTGGCATTCTCCAGAATTACCTGGATGGATTGTCCAATCAGTTCATCGCGGGTGTAGCCCAACAGATTTGTCGCGGCTGGATTAATGAACGTGATGCGGCCTTCCAGGTCTAACCCACAAATTCCTTCTCCTACAGAATTGAGGATCAGCTCATTCTCATGGCTCAGGTTAGCGAGGGCTTCCTCCGCTTGTTTACGCAAGGTAATGTCCCGCAGGATGACTGTATAGACGACTTCCCCGCCCACCTCAAATTTGGAAATCGACGCCTCAGCCGGAAATTCTGTACCATCCTTGCGACGGCCATAAATTTCCCTCCGCTCACCCATGCGTCGCGCATTGTTATGGGCTTGGCCAAAATCCTTTACATGGCCCTGATGGACGGCGGCATAGCGCTGGGGCAACAACACAGATAGGGATTGATCGCGAACTTCCTGGGCTGTGTAGCCAAAGATCTTCTCGGCCCCCTGGTTAAACAGGGTAATCCGCTGGCACGCATCGACAGAAATAATGGCATCATCGGCGATGTCAAGAATCCCCGCAAACCGGGCCTGGGATACTCGCAGCGCTTCCTGTGCGCGCTTGCGTTCCTCCAGCTCCCGCCGCAGTCGCTCGTTGACCCCCACCAACTCGGCAGTACGCTCAGCCACCCGCACCTCCAGCTTGTCACGGGAGCGTTGTAAGGCCTCATCCATCTGCTTGCGGTCGGTCACATCCCGCGTGACCACGGCATACCCTCGGAGTGTTTGGTCAGGGTTCCACACGGATGTAATGACGACATCTCCCCAGAAACAGGTGCCATCCTGCCGTTGCCGCCATCCCAGGAATTCGCATCGCCCTTCGGTACGGGCGATCGCCAAATCCTGCTCCGGCTTCCCAGTGGCCACCTCTTCCGGCAAATACAGCCGCCCCAAAAATTGCCCCAGAATCACGGCTGGCGAATATCCTTTAATCCGTTCAGCTCCGCTATTCCAGCTAATGATATGCCCGGTCGCGTCGAGCATATAAATCCCATAGTCTTTGATCCCGTCTACCAGCTGATGAAACTCTTCCTCTGAGTGCCGTCCCTGAGTTTTGGGCTCCGCCACAGGAGCTTCGCTAAATCGCCGCAACAGCCGCACTCGTTCGAGGCGATGCAAGATGCGACTGACCAGTTCTGGGCCAACGATGGGCTTGCTGACAAAATCATCGGCTCCTGCTGCAAACACCTGATTCACGGTTTCGGCATCCTGGTGTGCCGTCAGAATCATAATGGGGAGTCCGCCCCAGCGATCGTGTTCGCGCACCTCCTGGCAAAGCTCAATGCCGTTGCGGTAGGGCATCTGAATATCCAAAATCAGGAGGCTGGGAGTAGCCGCTTCCAGCGTGTTCCAAAACTGGCGGGGATCTGGCAGGGTTGTGACATGGAGTCCCCAGGGTTCCAGGAGGGTTTTGACCGTCGCCAGCATAGCGGGGTCATCATCAACCACCATCAACCGTTCTTGGGGTGGGGTAGAAGGGGCCGGGTCGGGTGTAGGAGCGGGCTGGGATACTGGAGTGGCTGAGGCTTGAGGAGCGTCGATGTCGTTTTGAATCGAGCGCACCAGTTCTGCCATCTGTACGGCTTTTCTGGTGGATCCGGCGGTTTTGTCTTGTAGCCAATGCTCCAGGGTACGAGCGTGTTTGGATGCTTCCGGGAAGCCAAAGGTGCCAAGAGAGCCTGCGAGGGTATGGGCATCTTGAATGGCCTGTTGCCTGAGGGCCTCCTCCAGAGTGCCATTGAGGAGCGCAGTTACGGCCTGTTCGACGACGTGGACTTGGCCCTGTACCTGACCTTTGAACTTCTCCCAAAGTTGGGCGATCGCATTTAAGGTCTTCTGCTGCACCGCTTCTGAGGGCTTGTCCACCTCTGTGGAGGTTTCCGCTGTTTCCAACGGTTTTAAGCGATAACCAATGCCATAGACGGTCTCGACAAAGTCTGCTGGGGCTCCCTTTGCCTTAAGCTTTTGCCGCAGACCCTTAATATGGGTTCGAACGGCCTCCTCCCCTGGCATCTCCTCAAAGGACCAAATTTGCTCCAGAATGACTCCACAACTAAAGACCCGACGGCTGTTGCGCAGGAATAATTCTAATAGGGCATATTCTTTAGGGGTGAGGGTCAGCATCTGCGAACCAAAGCTCACCTCACAACTGCTGGGGTCGAGCCGTAGGGGGCCCCATTCCAGCACGGGTTGGCCCGCTACACTTCCCCGCCGCAGAAGTGCCCGAATTCGAGCCGATAATTCTTCTGGGTCAAAGGGTTTGACCACATAGTCGTCAGCCCCTGCATCCAACCCCTGAGCTTTATCGTGGCCCGTATCCCGTCCCGTTAGCATGAGGATCGGCATTTGGTGCCCATCGGCCCGGACTTTTCGACACAGCTCAATGCCATTTCCGTCAGGCATCACCACATCCAGCAATATCAGGTCAAACGGGAAGGCATCGAGCAGCTCTAATGCACTCACCCGATCGGGCGCAATCTCTACGGCGTAATTTTGACCCGTCAGTAAGGCTGCAATGGCTTGGGCGGTTGGGGTGTCGTCTTCTACGACCAGGATTCTCATTGTGATTTGGGGAGAAACACAGCTAGAGACAGATGAGCACTGACAGCATACAAGGGGTTCAGCCGAACCGACTGTTCTGTAAACAATGATTTCCGTTTAGGATTGCGCGATCGCAATCTTGGGAACTTGTCTCCATTCAGTGTAGGCATAGAGCGAGGGGTTTGGCAGGTTCAGTCCGGGGCAAGCGAATAGGAGGGGCAGGGGGCGGAAGGTAGAGGGAATGGCAAAAGATAGGCGGCGGCAGGCAAAAGAAGCGCCAAAAAAGGGAAAACTGTACTCAGGTCTCTGCGCGCTGCTCCTCTATCCTGTGCCCTTCTGCTCATGTTCCCGCTCGTGTTCAACGCCTCTATTTATTACGATAGAGAGAATGGTGCAATTCCCTGTTTGCTGTTTCGCTTTCATTCCCTTTATTCCCCAGCGTTTTCATGGATAGCAATGAGGATTTGCGTAAGGCACTTTTGCAGCGAGCTCAACAGGGTGATGCTCAGGCGATCGCCAGCCTGATGAACCAGTCCCTCCAAAAACGAGAGGTGACGGCGAAGGTTACGCGGATGGGCGATCGCCTTAAGATCCTGCTTGAAAGTGAGCAGGTCCCGGAAGCTGAGGCCCTAACCCAGTATTTGCAAACCAGCCTTACTAAATTGAGAGCGGTAGGTATCCGCTCTGTTCAGGTGATGGGTCGCCAGCGAGAGTCCGCTAAAATGGCCTGGAATCGTAGCTTTGAGCTGGAGGGGGCTGCTCCGTCTCCAACACCCACCGCAACACCGGGTGTCAGTTCGGCTGGGGTAATGTCAAGGGCAACCGCTTCCCATACGGTACCGATGCGCACGGTCGCAGCGAGGTCTCAGCCATCAGGTCAAATTCCCCAGTTTTTGTTAGGGGCGATCGTGGCCGTTATCCTCATTTTGATGGGAGCAAATATCCGCTCTATGGTCAGCCTGGTTACGGGTACCCCGAATTTTGTCGCCTCTTCCACCGGGTCGGATGGTCGTTATGAAGCGCCCATTGTCGATAGTCTCTACGGTATTCCTGTAATTAATGTCAACTTCAATGGTCAGACTTTCCCCATGATGGTTGATACCGGAGCCAGCGGTACTCTTGTGACTCAACCCATGGCGGCTGCCCTCCGAATCCGTCCTGTGGGCCAGGTAGAGTCTTCCACTGCCAATGGTACGGCTGTTTTCGATGTAGGCTATGTGCGTTCTATCGAAGTTGATGGGGCTACTGTCTACAATGTCCCTGTTGCCGTTGGCATGTCAGATCTAGAGATTGGGCTACTGGGTCATGATTTCTTTCAATACTTCGATGTAACTATTCGGCAGAATGTGGTGGAGTTTCACCCAAGAGCGAAGTAATATCGTGTCGTGCTAGGTGCTATTGCTGGTGCATCTTTGTTGAATGATGTGTTTCACAGCATACCCAACAAAGATGTACCAGCAAGACCAGACTTGTGTAGGGTCTGAATAGGTAACCCCTGATCCTTTGTCTTAAGCTGCCCTTACGTTTGCCCTCTGTCTGCTTTTTCTATGGAACTCCTTCTCCTTCTCGCGGCCCTGGTGATTGCTTTCCTGGTGTTTACCTGGTTGGTGAGAGTTGTCAAGGCGACACTTTCCCTGGTGGTTGCGATCGCCCTCTTAATCATCCTTCTCCGGGTCTTTGGTGTCAGCCCTGGTGAAATTTGGGAAACGCTCACCAACCTGTGGAGCAGAATCTTTGGCTCCTAATTTGAAGGAGCAGAAACGCTTGTGAAACCATCAGGCTGGGCAACTCGAGCAAGAACCTTCACGAATCTCCGAGCGCATCCGAGGCATAGGCGTAACTAGAATAGGTTGTCCTGCATGAATCATGGCGCACCGAAGCAGCGCAACGATTCATGCCCTCAAAACCCGATTCATGCAGGAGGTCCAATGAACACTACCCGGGATGCTTGGTAATTTTCAGCATTTCGTTGCCACCTCGTTGTAATTCATAGGCTACCTTTTGAACTTCACAGGAGTAGCCTTGTGTTTCTAGCTGCTCTATTACGAGCTTAAGATAGGGCGATGGTTCTCCCATTAACGTGAGGAGCGGAAAAATCCTCACGTCCTGGCAGACTCTTAGCATTTCGCAAACAGCATCTCGATGGAACGTTTCATCGAAATGATCGGAGTACAAAAACAGAAAGTGGGAACACAAGCCCAGTTCAAACTGGCTATCTTGATAATTTAACTGGGGCAGTTCGCCGACCGCGTAGCGGCCTTGCTGCTTCCCCTGTTCGTAGTCCTTGCAAAACAGCTCTGTAGTGGATTCTCGGCGTTGTCTTAATGCATCGGGAGAAGCATGGTAAGACCAGACCCAATCTTCTGGGGTTTGCTCAACTTGTCCAATAATATGATCGACAACTTCGTAAAACCGTTTCCTGATTTGTTCTGCCGTAAAGATATAGAGCGGATCAATAGATTGAATTTTGCATCCTAATGAAGTACCTTCCGCATTGAAACTTGCTGGTCCATCCGCAACACTGAGAATTGTTTTTTGTAGATCGATCGGAGTGAGATTAAACATTTTAATGTACTCATCCATCGATCTTCCAAAGGGAACAACCTGTTCTAGGTGCATGACCATCAACGTTACTCCTCAATATACTGTCCTATCTGATACCATGACTACTTCTTGTGGAGACAGTATTTGCGGGTGAGATGCCTCCATAGTGGGCATTTTATAAAAAAGATCTGAACCCATCTGGCATGACTATAGCAGTACCTATTGGCTTATATTATGTCGAGTTAAATGCCTATGATAAGAAGTGGCTCACCTGAGGATTACTGGGGGCGATCGCCAGGCTATGAAAATCCGTGCCCTCCATCGATACTAATTTCCAGGTTTGCCCTTTATCTTCGCTGATCCGGAAGCCCAGGTTTCTGCCTGTCGGGGGTGCCCGCTGGAGTAGAAGCGATCGCCCTCCGTTGGGTGTACCATAAGGCCCATCAGGTCATCGCGTCCTTCACCAACCCAGACCGACTGGCCCGTAAGCGAGCGGCACATTATCTCAGGATTTATGTTTAATGATGTCTGTTTATTCATCCATGAGGTTGTCTTTTAGATCTTCTTTGTTCTCTTTGAATGAAAAGGAATAGGTTTTATACCATGCCGGGTTAAATGCCGATGATAAAAGGTGGTGCGGCGCATTGCGCCGCACCACCTTTTATCATCGGCATTTAACCTTATTGTTATTAAATGTCATTGAAATATGCATTCTTGTGTTCCTATTAAATTTAGAATCATCTAGATCTGGAAGTTATTCTCTTGGAATTAATTGCAATTCATACATATTCCTAACGTTTCAATTTTAGGGTGGATACTTCTTCTGAAATCTTGAGTTTTGATGGTGCTTCGTGTCTTCAAAGCCGAAGGTTTCAGAAGAAACTGTTGGACGAATACAGTGGAGCACCTTTTATGAATTGATATTTTTTCGTGCGTTCTGCACACGAAAAACCATCCCTGAAAACAGATCCTAGGGATTTTGACATCATGGCTGCTACCATTATCGCTGGAACACGACGTTTAAGTATTCACGGTAAGAGCATACTTGGCCGTTCTTAATGTCGAAAGCGATCGCCGCCTGGTTCTCGTAAGGCTTGCCTAACATTAAGCCCTGGGAACGCACCTCAAATACAACAGTAGTGGCATTGCTGGTAATTTGTTGTACCGTCAAGGTCAAGCCTTCTGGGAAAACTTGAGAAACCATTTCGAAAAAAGCTTTGGCTTTATCCGCACCCACATTCAGCCCCTGAAATGGGCCAGCGGGAAACCAAAATGTAAAATCTTCACTCAGGCGGTTTAAAAAGGCTGACCATTCCCCTTGGGCTAACCCCTGACAAAAATCTTGAAAGGCATCCTGTGCAATTTGTAGGGTTTCTGCACTCGCTTCAGTCATTGTTATCGTTCCACCTATTCCCGTTAAGAAACACATACAAATTAAAACCCGAAATTCTGTTCAAAAGCCTGGCTCTGCTGTACTTCTTAAACCATTAGTTCGGACAGTTTTTCTGAAACCCTTGATTTCGCGTGCGCTTCGCGCACGCGAAATCAAGGGTTTCAGAAAAACTGCCCAGAGTATTGTTAAACAAAATTTGGGGTTTCAAGAAGTTTGTGCTCCTACAGGCTTTCTCAGACCCAACGAAAATGGGCAACGCTGTAAAGGGTGGGCGATCGCTATAGAATGCTGGAAACGCTTTGGCCGACTATACCGTACTGTAATGACCTCATCTGCATTCACTGCATCCACCGATCTTCGAGGCCTTTCTGAGCAGGAGGTAGCCACACGCCGCGCTGCCGGGCAGGGGAATGAACTACCCCTGCAAACGAGCCGCACCTATTCCAACATCTTGAAGGACAACCTGTTGACCTTCATCAACATGGTGTTGTTTGGAATTAGCGTGATCCTCATTTTATTGGGGCGAGCTGACGATGTCGGCGTGATTGCTTTTGTAATTTCGGCCAATGCGATCGCCAATATTGTTCAAGAAATCCGCGCTAAGCGCAAGCTGGATGCCCTCGCGCTGGTGAACCGCCCTAAAGTAACGGTGGTGCGGGATGGGACGGAGCAAACGGTGGATCCCAACGACCTGGTACTGGGAGATGTGCTGGTCGTCACACCTGGTACTCAGATCGTGGTGGATGGCACCGTTATCGGTGGCGGTGAAATCAATATGGATGAGTCTCTGTTGACTGGAGAATCCGATCTGATCGCCAAGCACCTGGGAGACGAGCTTTACTCAGGAAGCTTCTGCGTGAGTGGCTCCGCTCACTACCAGGCTGACAAGGTAGGCCTTGATAGCTATGCCAACCAGCTCACCGCTGGAGCCAAAAGTTTTCGCCGCGTCCTTACCCCTTTACAGCAGGAAATTAACCTGATTGTACGGGTGCTGCTGATCACCGCCATCTTTCTCTGGCTATTGGCTGGGATCTCGATGATGATGGGTTTGACGCCCTTCGCCCAGAGCGTGGAGAATGCTGCCGTTATTGCAGGCCTGGTGCCCAGTGGCCTGTTTTTGATGATTACCCTGGCCTATGCTATGGGATCCCTGCGCATGGCTGATCGTAATGCCTTAGTGCAGCAGGCCAATGCGGTAGAATCCCTCAGCCATATCAATATGATCTGTTTAGATAAAACCGGAACCTTGACGGCAAATCGGATTCAGTTACTCTCGGTGTTGCCTATTGGGATTTCTGAGGCTGAGTTGCGATCGCAACTGGGTCAGTACGCTGCCAGCGCCTCCTTTAGCAACGCGACGAATGAGGCGATCGCCCGTGCCTGCCCAGGCGAAAAACGCCCTGTGGATCAAGAGATTCCGTTTGCCTCCGCCTACAAATGGAGCGCCCAAACTTTCAAAAGCTTCTCAGATTCAGGTGTTTGTGTCCTGGGTGCCCCTGATATCCTCAAGACGGTCGTGCCCCTGGATGCAACAATAGAGCAAGCGATTCAGGATGGTGCTGCCCAGGGGCTACGGGTCCTGCTGTTTGCTAAAACCCACACTCTCATCTCTCTGCAAACCGCCCAGGTCGGCCTGCCGGCGCTACCATCCGATTTACGGCCCCTAGGACTCTTGTTTTTTGGGGATGAGTTGCGGCCCCGCGTCCATGAAACTTTAAGCCGCTTCCGTGAGGGAGGCATTCAGGTGAAAGTCATTTCAGGAGACAACCCCGCCACGGTCGCTGCCTTGGCGACGCAGGCCGGGCTTGGCACAGATCTCCCATCCATCTCTGGACCTGAATTAGCAGAGATGGACGAGGCCCAATTCACCCAGGCGGCGATGGAGTCCACCATTTTTGGCCGCATTACTCCCGACCAAAAAGCCCAGCTTGTGAAGGCATTTCAGGGTGAGGGGCAGTATGTTGCCATGATGGGGGATGGGGTCAACGATGTGCCCTCCCTGAAGCAGGCTAATCTGGGAATCGCTATGGAAAGCGGTAGCCAGATTACGCGGGGAGTCGCGGATATGGTGCTCCTGAACGATTCTTTTGAAGCCCTTCCCGATGCCTTTCTCGAAGGACAACGCATTCGCAATAGCATTCAGGACGTGACCAAAATCTCTCTTGTGCGAGTATCTGCGTTTGTCATTTTGATGCTGACCCTGGTTATGCCGGGGCTGATTTTTCCCCTGACCATCAAGCACAATGCCGTTCTGACCCTGCTAACGGAAGGTATTCCTACCCTGGGGGTAACGCTGTGGGCAAAACCCGGTAAAGAGTCGCATCGAGGGTTGGTGCGATCGCTCGCCACCTTTGTGCTGCCTGCTATGGCATTTCTGTCCCTGTTTAGTCTTCTGGTGTATATCGGCTACACGGTCAATCAAATTACGCCACTGCTGCGATTGCTCGATGGCAACACCCCTCTGCGCAACTTGGGCCAGGTCATTACCCAGGAACGCGTGATTGAAGCGCTGTTTGCGGCCCGCAGTGCTCTGGTCGCCTTTCTGGTGTTTTGCGGGCTGCTGCTGATTCTGCTGTTGAAGCCCCCTACGCGCTTTTGGGTGGGTGGTGCACCACTCAGTGGTGATTTGCGCTACCCCTTTATGGCGCTGGCGATGTTGATCATGTTTGGGGTGTTACTGGTGGTACCCGGTTTGCGATCTGCCTTTGATTTGACCGTGCTACAGCCTATCAACTATTTGACGTTATCGCTGCTGGCTTTCGTCTGGGCATTGCTTGTTCGCATGGCCTGGCGCAACTGCTGGCTAGAGCGCTTCCTCCAGATGAATCTGTCAGGTTCGCCAACCCCTCCGCGTCCCTTCTCCATGCGACGCCCGAATTAACTTGCATCGCTCCAGGGCTCACACATCTGAATGCTTTTCATACAGCGCTTTTCAATCGCTTAAAATCCGGTTGTTTTTGTGAGAGCCGCTCTGAGTTCGGCTCTCACAAAAACAACCGTGGCTGATTCAAGCGCAAAGCGCTGTAAGTGATGCAGGGGTGGTATGGCGCGTTTCACGCGCCATACCACCCCTGCATCATGCTGCTAATGCTGCCAGGGTAATTTCAAAAATGGCACCTTTAGGCTCATTATTGCGGACGCTAATTTTGCCTCCGTGGGCTTCTACTACCATTTTGCAGAAGGCCAGGCCCAAGCCAATTTGCGATACATCTGGCATCAGTGTGCCTACTTCATACTTCTCGAAAATCTTTTGCTGCAAGCCCTCAGGTACCCCCGGGCCAGCGTCGATGACTTGAATTTGACAATGCCCTGAAGATGGATAGTCTACCTTCACCATAATTTCGCCCTGGCGGGGAGAGAACTTGATGGCGTTGGAGATGAGATTATCCAAGGCCCGGTGCATAATGGCCGGATCCGCATACACCGTTTGTTGCGGCACGTTCGGCAGATGGCTGACAAGAGATTGTTTTTTCTGGGCTGCGATCGCCTCAAAATTTGAGACCGCTGACTGCACCAGCGCCACCATATCCACCTCTGTGCAGTTCAGGCAAATTTTTCCCGACTCCAGCAGCGCAATCTTGAGCAGGTCATCAATCAACCCCTGTAATGCTTGAGCTGAACCATGAATCTGTGAGAGCTTCGCTTGCTGCTTTTCGGGGGGATACCCGGCAGTTCTGAGAACATCCAGCCCAAAAAGAATACTGCTGAGCGGATTTCGCAAGTCGTGAACCACCATGTTGACCATGTCTTCCCGCAACTTCAAGAGGGTTTGCAGGTCGTCATACTGGTGTTTAATGCGTAGCATCGATTGAACCCGAGCCCGTAGTTCAATCGAGTTTACGGGCTTGCTGATAAAATCGTCTGCACCGGCCGCCAAACACCGCGCCAGGTCTGCCTTCGAGTTCAACGCCGTAACCATAATGATGGGGATGGCCTGCCATTTGGGTTTCGACTTAATGTGCTGGCACAGCTCAATGCCATTGATTCTAGGCATCATGACATCCAGCAAGATCAAGTCCGGGAGACAGGCATGGAGAGCGGCGATCGCCTCCTCTCCACCGGCTGCATAGTGTAATTCGTAATCCTGCTTGCTCAGGAGGGCCTCGATGACCATAAAGTTATCTGCTTCGTCATCGACCACTAAAATATAAGGCTGCTTCATAGGTCATCTCCATGAGGCACTAAAAGGTCAGCGATCGCCTCTACCAGTTGCTTTAGCTTGATGGGCTTGGTGATGTAGTCATTGGCCCCGGCCGCGAGATAGCGATCGCGATCGCCCTCCATTGCGAAAGCCGTCATTGTAATGATCGGCACACTGCTCAAACGAGGGGTCTGGCGAATTGCCGCTATGGCTTCCAGTCCGTCTAGCCCTGCCATTTGAATGTCCATCAGAATCAAATCGGGAGACTGGGCCTGAGCGAGGGCGATCGCCTCCTGACCACGTTTAGCCAGCAGAATCCGATAGCCCTTCGCTTGTAGATAACTTGAGATGGTACCAATATTGGCCTCATTATCTTCTGCTAATAGAATGAGTGGGCCTGCGTCTGGGACAAAGGTGGCTGCCATGGATTTCCGGCTTGTTGCGCTTTCGGACCCAGAAGCTGCCGATGGTACACAAGGCAGATCAATCGTGAAACAACTGCCCGCTCCGACCTCGCTGGTCAGGCGTACCTGCCCGCCATGGAGTTCAACAATCCGCTTGACCAGCGCCAACCCCAGCCCAGTTCCCTCGTACTTGCGGTTGAGTGCACTATCAATTTGTATGAACGGTCTAAAGAGCTTACCGATATTTTCTGGAGAAATTCCAATTCCGGTGTCAGTGACAGCTAACCGCAAAAATCTCTGAGATTGATCGCCCAAGGTTTTCCCCTCTTGCAGGCTCACCTCCAACGTAATCTGCCCTCCCTCAGGGGTAAATTTAACGGCATTGTTGAGCAAGTTGATCAAAACCTGCCGAATGCGGCGCTCATCAACCCATAGGTAAGGGAGGTCGGAGGGCAGATTGAGAAGCAAATCAATCTTCTTCTTTTCTGCCTGTTGCTTGAAGAATGCCATGCTGGCATTGCACAAAGGTGTGACGGCTGTTGGAATGCAGTCCAGCTCCATTTGCCCGGATTCAATTTTGGCAATATCTAAAATGTCGTTGATCAGCTCCAGCAGATGGTGACCACTGCGTTCGATGGTTTGAATTGCCCTGAGCTGTTGGGAATTGATTTCACCGAAAACGGCTTCAACCAATCCCTCGGTCATCCCTAAGATGGCGTTGAGTGGGGTGCGTAACTCATGGCTCATGGTGGCGAGAAATTCATCTTTTAAGCGCGTCGCTTGGGCCAGTTCCTCGTTAGTCCGTTGCAGTTCTGCCTCTGCTTGTTTGCGAGCCGTGATGTCTTGAAACATGCCCACAATGCCGACCACCTCGCCGGCCCAGTTTCGCAGTGGGGCTTTATGAGTTTCAAGCCACCGCTGTTCCCCATTGGGAAGGGTCAAGGTTTCTTCAATACCCAGTTTGGGCTCTTCCTCCTCCATGACCCAACGATCAGCTGCCTGGTAGGCTTCTGCTTCGAGCGGGGTTGGTGAAAAATCAAAATCTGTTTTGCCAATAATTTCGTCTGGAGACTGCAAGCCCAATGTTTTAGCGAGCTGTTGATTACAGCCTAAAAAGACAGACTGCTGATTCTTCCAAAGCAGGGGGAGCGGAACAGTATTGACGACTGTCTGAATGAACTGTTGAGACTCTTGCAATGCCTTCTCCGCTTGTTTGCGCGCGGTGATGTCTTGAATCAACGCCAGCACGTAGAGCTGTCCCTCGCTGCTGGAGAGGAGTGAGGTTGAAATGGCAATGGTGCGTCGCTGCCCGTCTTGCCGCTGAATGTCCCATTCCTCCGCGATCAGGAAGTCGTTTTCGTGCATGCGGGTCATGCGAGTCCTCGCCTGCTCTTGGGTTTCCATATCGGGGAACAGGATGTGCCATCCCAGGGTATTGATTTCCTCCTGGGTGTAGCCTGTGATCTGGAACATTTGCTGGTTCCAGACGGTAAAACGAAGATAGGGCAACTCCTCAAGAGCGTGGCAAACGCACAGCCCTTCTGCCATGTTTTCAACAATTTGCTGGCGGAAGGCGTTTTCCTGTTGAATGGTGACTTCGGCCAGTTTGCGATCGGTAATGTCGAAGCGAACGGCGAGGTATTGAAACGGCTGACCTTGGGCATCTAAAAATGGAACCAGAGTACTTTCCACCCAGTACAGGCTGCCATCCTTGGCACGATTGCAAATCTCGCCCTTCCAAATCTCGCCCTGGGCAATCGTACTCCATAGATCTCGGAAAAATTCTGGAGGATGGTAGCCCGAGTTGACCAGACTGTGGGTCTGGCCAATCAATTCCTCCTCGGAGTAGCCGGAGATGGCAGAGAAGCGATCGTTGACATAGGTAATCACTCCCTGGGCATCTGTGATGGCAACGATCGCCGCTTCATCCAGGGCCAATTTGAAATCAGATAACTCCTGAATCAACCGCTGCCGTTCCACTTCGGCTTGTTTGCGATCGCTAATGTTAATGTGGCAACCAATCATCCGGAGTGGGTTACCCTCAGCATCCCATTCAATGACTTGGCCCGAACAAATTACCCATACGGTTGAGCCATCCTTATGGCGGTAACGCACCTCGTTGTAATAGGGAATAACGCCTCGGCTTTGAACATGGTGCTTAAAACACTCCCGGGTTCCTGGCAAATCCTCGGGAAAAATTAGGGTCTCCCATATCCCAGGTAGGTTGGGTAGTTCCTCATCGGTATAGCCAAACATTCGCTTGAACCCGGGGCTGAGGTATTCTTGCTGGTTCACCAGATCAGAATCCCAATAGCCTGCTAGGACCACATCAAGAATTTGTTCAAGCAAATGGAGCTCTACGCGTGCCTTTTCGGCTTGCAATCGCTCTGCTTCTGCGCGTTTGCGATCGGTTATATCGCGAATAATAATCAGCACTTCCCGCTCATTGAGCGGGGCAACTCGAACTTCCTCGTGAATGGATTCACTACCCGTGTTGAATATCTGCTCGTAAACCTGTAAAGACCCGGTTTCAATAGCACGGTTAGCGTAGTAAAGCCGCTGCTCTGCTAGCTCCTGGGACAATACGTTGAAAATTTCAGGTTCTGTCGCTGACCAGTCCGGCTGTCTAACCCGCACCCCGCTGCCTCCTAGCATGCGGCTGTAACGCCCCTCGCAGTCCATCTGAATGAGGAGATCAGGGATGCTCTCAACAATAGTGCGATTGGTTTGTTCACTCTGCTGAAGGGCGGCTTCTGTGCGTTTGCGTTCGGTAATATCCCGAATCATAAATAGAGCTTCATCGTCGCCGCTTTTAATGACCCGCACCTCCTCGTGCTGGAGGTAATCGCCCAGTTGAATTTGCTGCTCATAAATTTGCAACTCACCGGTTTGTACAGCCTGATTCAAATAGTGCCACTGGCGTTCGGCCATCTCCGGAGGCAACAAATTCAGCATCGATTGGCCAATAGGGTTGACCCCCTTCTGAATAACATCCAATTGTTGGTATTGGGTCATGTATGCTCGATAGACGCCATCTATCCCCAACCGCATCATCAAGTCAGGAATTGCCTTTAAAATGGCGCTGCTCTGGGCTTCGCTTTGCTTCAAGGCCAGCTCGGCTTGTTTGCGATCGCTAATATCTCTAACCAACGCCAATACTTCGTTGTCGTTGTAAGGAACAATACGGACTTCTTCAACCTGGGTTCTCCCGTCAATGGAAAGGTCCTGTTCATATATCTGAACCGTCTTGGTTTTTAAGCCCCGCTGAACAGCCTCCATCCGTTTCTGGGCTGCTTCAGGTGGCAAGGTTTCAAAGACATGGGTGCCGACCATCTTGGGTAGATTACCCACAATATCGAAGTTAGGGGTGGCTACAAACTCCAGGTAAACTCCCGCCCCATTGATCCGCATAATCAAATCAGGCAATGCGTCGATCAACGCTCGGTGATGGGCCTCACTCTCCTGTAGAGCCTTTTCCCAACGCTTGCGTTCGGTGATATCGCGAATAATTTTTGAAATTCCTGTAATTCGACCTGCTTCATTTTTTAATGGTGAAACGGTAATGGAAACTTCCACCGGGTTCCCATCTTTGTGAATACGAACCGTTTCAAAATGCTCAATTCGCTCGCCCCGTTGGAGTCGTTCGCTGATGGATGGCTCCTCGTCTTGAGGCTTCAGCGGAAACAGCATAGAAATGGGTTGTCCCACGGCTTCCGCTCTGGTATACCCAAACAGACGTTCAGCTCCAGCGTTCCAGCTGGTAATTATGCCATCTAACGTCTTGGTGATAATGGCATCATCAGAAGATTCCACCACGGCTGCTAGCAAGCGCGCTGTCTCTTCATTTTGTTTGCGATCGCTAATATCCGTCAGGCTGCCCACGTACCCGGTGATATGCCCTGAGGTATCCTGTTCGGCTTCCATCTGCACCAGTACCCAACGCACGGTTCCATCAGGGTGCAGAAAGCGATACTCCATCAAGAATGAGCGGCTTTCCTGAAAGGCGCGAGCCGCTTCGGTGACTACCTTCTCGCGATCGTCTGGATGAATTCCTCGATGCCAGGAGAAATCGAGGGAACAGCCGGGAAGGAGGCCCGTAATCTCGCAGCAGCGTTGGTTGACATAGATGCAATTCCCTTCCGCATCGGTACGAAAAATACCCACCGGAACGCTGGCAGCCAGGGTCGCATAGCGCTGTTCGCTTTCTTGCAGGGAAAGGAGGGTCTTTTGTCTCTCCAGGGCAAGCTGCTCTAGGGCTGCTTCTGCCCGCCGCCGCTCCTCCAGTTCCTGGTTGACCCGCTGGTAAGCAGCGTGTAATTCTTGGGTGCGCTCCTCTACTTTTTGTTCCAGAGATGCGTTCAAGGTTTGCAGGGAGCGATCCAGTTCTGTTTGGTGGAGGGCGATCGCCAACTGCACAGATAGTTGTTGTAGAAAGCTGACATCACTTTCGTCCCAGCATCGTGGAGATGTGCACTGATGAACGATTAGCAACCCCCATAAGGGTTGATTAACTTTGGGTGGTCGCAGGATTGGCATCACCACAGCAGCCCGCACTTGCGCCTCTTGCAGCCGTTGAACATGCTCTCCCGATAGGTGGGTCAGATCAATATCTGCAACTGCGAAGAGACTGCCCTCCTGACAGGCTGCACTCAGGTCATCGGGAAAGGATAAATCAATGCGGGGCGTATCCAGGCATGAGGCCCAGGGAGTGGCAATCGCTTCTGCAACAATCTCCCCCTTGCCATCTGGGCTGAGCTCGTAAATGAGGATGCGATCGCTTTTCAAAAACTCGCGGGTGTCGTGGGCGATCGCGCTCAAAATCTCGGTGATGTCGTGATGTTGCCGAGTGCGGGAGGCGATATCAGCCAGCAATGCCTCCTGCCGTTGCGAGCGCAGCAGTTGCCGCATCAAAGTTGTATGCTCGCGTACCTGATTGATGCAGGTGTAGAGGGAAACGGATGTAATATCCCCTTTTACCAAATAATCAGCGGCTCCCAGCTTCATCGCTCTGACTGCCGTCCGCTCGTCGCCATGCCCCGTTAAGACAATAACGGGCGATCGCCGCTCTGATGGCTCCGCCCCAACCATCTCGAGAAACTGTAATCCATCCCCATCAGGCAACCGCACATCCAGTAACACTATGTCGGGATGGTGCGATCGCCATAGATCAAGCCCTACAGCCAGGGTGCCTGCTTGCAGAAAGTGGTAGGGAACGTCACTGGCAGCTTTTAGATACTGGATGTATGTCGCACGGGCGACCGCAGAATCATCCACCACAAGAATTGTAAACGGGGTCGCTGGCAAAGCCTGAAAAGCATTGACACTACCCTGAAAACTGTAACAAGGGCGTACGTTGGACATGATTGCGGGAGGAGAAGGTTAGCCAACCAGGAATCAGGGATGAGTTAGCCACTTATGTTTAATATGCCCACTGGCCTCATGAGATCACAAAGAGAGCAATACACTCTAGGAAACGGATGCATGGATGGCATCAGGGGTGGGTTTTAGCATGCCTTATCGTTGTTTTCCTCGTTGACGTAGCCCTGTCGTGTTAGTTAGGAAATCAAGAGCAGTGTTCCACGCGCTCCTGATTTCTCAACTAACACGGCACTGGCAATCAATCGGTAAACATCATTCAACTCAACTTCATAATGCTGTGCGAAGCTTCGCACAGCATTATGAAGTTGAGTTGAATTGAGTTAATTAGCCTCTGCTGGCAGTATTTTGTAAGGCTCTGCTGCGTTACAGAGGTGTGTTGTAGAACCTCCCATAAGGTTAATTTTTCTATGCATTTCGCATACGAAAAAATATCCTTTCAAACAGATCCTAACCCCTGGGGGGGCATCGCTATACTTGCGTCATATAACCCTTTCTGATCCGGTGAGGTACGAGAGATAGATGTGAGATGCCATCCCATATCTATCTCTCGTACCTCACCAAATTGATTAGAGATGCTGTATAAGCTTGCCAAGGTTCGCACGACCTGTTGATTCATGACACCCATAATTCATGCCTTTTAGGGAGCCAAACGTAATTTTGTTTTTGCAGCATGGTTGGGCCGATGACAACCGGGCCATGCTGAAATTAGGAGAACAACTCGCTATCCCCGGTACAGAAGTGGTGGCGTCCAGCCTCAACTACGTACAAACCTGGTTGCGGATTGACCCGCTCATTCAGGAAGTGGAAGCGATCGCCCAAACCACCATGGCCCGTCATCCTGGTATTCCTTTGCGGATTGTGGGGCACTCCATGGGCGGGCTGATATGGCTGGAAGTTTTGAACCGCAATCCCTCCTGGCGCGCCAATGTGCATTCTCTCGTGCTGGTGGGGTCGCCGGTGGGTGGTGCTGATTTAGGCCGTATCCTCGATCCATTACAAGTCGGGGTTGGTATTGCAGGCGATTTGGGCAAGAACCGGAAGGCGCTTGCTGCCCACATTGCTGCCATAGTGCCCACCCTGATTATTGCTGGCGACCTGGACGGAGGTAGCGATGGAGTCGTTCCTGTGGAATGTACCCGCTTTCCACATGCCCAGTTTGTGCGGCTCCCAGGGATTTCCCATCCCGCTCTCCGCAGCCACTCCAGTGTGGCTGCGACTATCCGCGAGTTCTGGGTCGGGCTCCAGGTGGGAGAGGCGGTCGTGTTAGATGACGTGATTCATCGGTTACATGCGGTCCCCGGCATGACCGATGGCCATATGCGGGATTTTGCGAAAAGCAAGGTTCTCTTCCATCTGAAGAATGGGGGGACGTTGCGCACCTGGACAAACGTATTTGGGGTGGCTCACGTCTTTGTTGCCGATGCCGAAGGGACATGCCGATACGCTGGGTTTGTAGGCTGGTTACATAATTCGGATTTGCAACGGGCGATCGCTAATATTCACCAGGATGAACATCTGAGTATTCAGTAACTTGAGTGCGAGTTAAGGGATTTTCACGTAGAGCAGAGACACAAATCCAATATGAGGATGCGCCTCACTGACAAAGACATGAATTGTTGTGTAGCAAAGCCACACAGCAATTCACGCAGAGAGTCTCTTTTTGAGTTTTGAGAAGCTTAGAGAAGCCAGGGACGACCCCCCAGCTTGAATTTGTCAATGATCGAACTCTAGATTATCAGACCAGGGCTTGCCCATTTGTACGCCTGATTGCAATTAGGGCAGGTTTAGGTGGATTATTGGGGCCTTTTCCGGGCCAATTCGACCCGACAGGCACCTCCCGCTCCTGCGCAAACTCTTCGCCTGCAGTGGTCTTCATGGCAAATTTACGAGTTGCGGTCGCCATATCCTGACGTCGACCATTAATTTCTCCCGGGTGTTGCACCGAGATGAACAGAGTGCGCTGATCGCGGCTAAAGAACGGCCCCGTCATTTCGCAATCCATAGGGCCAAAGCCGAACAGGTAGGCCTCGCCAGCGTTGGGGCCAGATGTGGGAATGTACCACACTGAGTTGTTGCCATAAAGGCCACGCAGATTGGATTGACTGATGGCCTTGCCTTCAGCATCCACACGGCTGGTGATCTCCTTGTTGTGGCGATCGCTCGACATATCCGTTACCATCCACAGGTTACCTTTGCTGTCGAACTCCAGGTTGTCGGGGTTGGCAAAACCTGCGCCTCCCTCGGCGGGTTCGCCCCCCAGGGCCATACTTTCCCACCGAAACGTCATGGAGGCGGGGTCAGCTTCTACCAGCTTGACAATCCAGCCATACTCCCATTCAGATTCGCCATTGGGCGCCTGGAATACCAGTTTGTTGGGGCTGCCGTCGCTGCCGCTGGGAGCACCCGAGGTGAAAGCAATATATAGAGTGCCATCAGGAGCCAGTTCGGTGTCTTCGGGCCGGGCTGTGCAGGTAGCCCCGGCGGCATTGGCGGCGAAGTGTGCGTCAATCAGGATGGCACCCTGCACCTCTTCAGGGGCACCTGTGTAGAGAGCACCTAGCGTAGGAAATTGGGATTTGTAGGTGGCGATCGCTCCATCATCCTCGACCTTCATCGTGCCGCCATCGGGACGATTAGGCAGGGTGATCATGCCACCGACATGGATGCTGGGCAGTTCGGGGTTAACAGGAGTATCTGCCTTTAAGGGAATCCAGCTGCCTGTGCCATCTGGGTTAAATTTGGCAGCGTAAAGCATGCCACTTTCCATCAGACGCGAGTTGGCCTTGCTGGTGGGGTCGCTGACGGTGCCTGTGCTAACGAACTTGTAGACATGGCCACCACGGCGATCGCACCCCCCATACACCGCCAGTTGCTTACCCGCTTCTGCCCGAATGCCAAACCCTTCATGGCGATAGCGCCCCAACCAGGAGTGCTTGGTGCCAAAGTCACGAGGGTTTGCCGGGTCAATCTCCACAGCCCAGCCATATTTGTTCCCTGCCAGGCCAAAGACATTACCCAGGCCGTCAATACCTTCTTTGCCAACCAAAAAGGCCTTCTTGGCGGGATCGAAGGAGGTCCCATCAGCATGGATTTGTTCCGGTACAAAGTCCTGGAAGTTCTCTTCTGCGCTCAGCACCGTTCCCCAGGGTGTCGTACCACCAGAGCAGTTGTTGAGTGTGCCCACAATCCGATCGCCCAGGCTATCGATATAACCGATACCGCTGGTCTTCCGAAATACCGCTGCTGCTGGCCCGGTCGCTTTCAAATAACGACTATCTTCCAGCCCAGACATACCGGTTATCCGGCGATCGGCATTGGAATTTGTGCGCACCCAACGACCCTCTGCATTCCGCTGCACAGAGATGACCGAGAGCCCAATATCAATCAACGCCTCTTTGCAATACTCGGCAATTTTCCCCTTCAAGGGATCGCTGTCAGCCAAACCAAAGGCGTTGATGCCATCCTCCCCCGCTGCCTCTGAGACCGCAACCATATCAGCAATAGGGATGGATTTGCCAACGACCTCTTCGTAGGTCTCGTTCCAGGGGGTAGCGCTGATGTACTCGTGGTTGTTGATCAGGTACCCTTCACCGGGAGCCGTCTCCAGAAAAGAGATGTAATCGCTGTTGTAGCCAAACCGTGAATCTCCAACGGGGTCACCCCAGGCTGCAACAATGTCATAGGTAAAGCCGTCCGGCAGTACGACATCATCCTGTACTGCAAACTTGCTATATTCCACGGCTTGTCGGAACGGTGCAACCCCATCGGTTGCTACAGGCATTGCCCCTTTGATCGGGGTAAACGGAAGCTCCGCAGAGATTGACTCAGCTGCAGCAGGAGCACCTCGCAAAAAAGCCCCATTTTGAACCAGGGGTTGTAGTGCAACGGAACCGGCACTGGCACCCAGGAACGCCAGGAAATGTCTACGTTTGAGGGTCATAAAATCTGGATGTGTTCTCAACTCAATGAATGCAGCTATTAGTCGGGGCTTTGGTGTAACAAACCATCATTTCAGGGAAACCCTGAAAAGGCCCCTTACCTGTCACGCGGGGGTATTCTGCTGTTCAAGCCGCAAGCCTTATCGAGTTCATCTTCTGAGGGCCACCAGAACGAGCAGGCATACCCACCCAGATCCAGACTCTACAGATGTAGGGTTAAGGGACGGTCGCTGCTGCATTAATGGCAAGTAATGGGGTGTTTAAGGTTTTGCAAAAGTTCGCCTCTCTGGCCCAATTCTCTAGACGTCCTGCGCGAATTGTTAAGCGGCGGGTGCATCCCACTTTTGCGGGTGAGGCGAAGCCTGCCTCACCCGCAAAAGTTGGGATGCACCCTTGAGCGGCTTCGTCATGCAACGATCTGTGCAGCACCTCTTTCATGGCAACCGCCCGAAAGCTTTCGCTAAGTCAACCCAGTCTGTGCGAAAAGATAGGTAATTTAGGGCACCTTACTGAAGGTAGCTTCGTGGGTGAATAAAGACGTGCCTGCCAAGTAGGCAGGGTTTCCCTTGAAGACGCTAGCAATAGCCGTTAAGTGGTCTCTTAAATAGAGATAGCTAAAGGCCAATATCTTAAGAACTGCCCAAATGGAGGAATCTAAAGGTGATGAGGTAAATCTATGGTAGGAACATGTCTGGTTGAGGTACATGTTCGAGAGCCTAACGCGGAACTCCACACGCGAGTATAAGCGCAAGTTTGCGAGGCCAGGGAGACGTGATCGTAAGGATTAGAGTTCTTAAGCTTCAGCTGGCTCAACCCCCAAAAAGGATAAATTTTGGGGCCGAGCTAATCCGTATTTCTATGGTTACAATAGTTAACTTTTGCGAAAGCTTTGGTTTAGTTAAGTGTAGTTTCTTATACGATGGTTAATAGATGCCATCAGCTGCCTGAGTAAGTCAGCTGTATCTCAAGCCCGCTCAAGCCTGCTCTGGTTGCGATCGTATTAAGAGACTGCGATAACTCGCTCTCTTCGTCCGGCAGGTAACAGCAGGTTTGACGTCTGTGAACACAGTTCAGGTTCATGGTTTGAGAGGATATTTCCAGCGTGAGTCTTTTCCCTCTAAGTCGGCTCAAGCGCTACGATTCCGAAGCGATCGCCCGCTATTACAGCCGCCGCCCTTGGCTCAGCCTGTGGCGTATGTTCCTGATCCTTTGGTATTTGGGGGGCTTTGTCGTTTCCCTCAAGTTGGATGACTGGTTCGGTCAAACTGAAGCAAATCGACCTCGCCGCACTGCGCAATTGCGCCAGTCGATCACCCGGTTAGGCCCCACCTTCATTAAGGTTGGGCAGGCACTTTCCACCCGCCCTGACCTGATTCGCAAAGACTATCTGGAGGAACTGGTCAAGTTGCAAGACCAGTTGCCGCCCTTTCCCAATGCGATCGCCTTCAACATCATCGAAACAGAGCTGGAGCGGCCCATCGCTGAAATTTACAGCGAAATCTCACCGCATCCAGTAGCGGCCGCCAGTTTAGGCCAGGTATACCGGGCCAAGCTGTTTTCTGGGGAAGAGGTTGCTGTCAAAGTGCAACGTCCCAATCTGTTACCAACGTTGACGCTAGACCTGTTCCTCATCCGCTGGATGGCCAGTTGGCTGTCGCCCTGGCTGCCCCTCAATCTGGGCCATGACCTGACCCTGATTGTGGATGAATTTGGTATCAAGCTCTTCGAGGAGATTGACTACGGCAACGAAGGTCGCAACGCCGAACTATTCGCTCGCAACTTTGCTAACGACCCCCAGGTTAAAGTCCCCTGTATTTACTGGGACTACAGCGCTACCCATGTGCTGACCCTGGAGTGGATTGATGGCTTCAAGCTCAATGATTTTGAGAAAATTCGGGCTGCTGGCCTCGACCCCGATCGGTTGATCGAAATTGGCGTTACATCTGGTTTGCGGCAATTGCTAGAGTTTGGCTTCTTTCACGCTGACCCTCACCCCGGCAACCTGTTCGCCATGCCGGATGGCCGCATGGCTTATATTGACTTCGGGATGATGGACCAATTGGGCCAGGATTCTAAGGAAACCTTGGTGGATGCTGTTGTCCATCTCATTAACAAGGACTACTCTGACCTTGCTGCTGATTTTGTCAAGTTGGGCTTTTTGACCCCCGACATTGACATTACTCCTATCATTCCTGCCCTGGAGCGAGTATTGGGAGATGCGATCGGCAGGAATGTAGGTGCCTTCAACTTCAAGACGATCACGGATCAGTTCTCGGAGTTGATGTATGATTATCCCTTCCGAGTGCCCGCCAAATTTGCCTTAATTATCCGCTCCCTTGTCACGCAGGAAGGGTTAGCACTTTCCCTCAATCCGTCCTTCAAGATTTTGGAGGTGGCTTATCCCTACGTGGCTCGCCGTCTGCTGACTGGGGAAACGCCTGAGCTACGCCGTCGTCTGTTTGAACTGTTGTTCAAAGATGGCAAGTTCCAATGGCATCGCCTGGAAAACTTAATTTCCATTGCTCGTACGGACTCCAGCTTTGATCTCATTCCTACGGCTCAGCTGGGGCTGCAATACTTGCTTTCTGAGGAGGGTTTGTATCTGCGTCGTCAGTTGTTGCTAGCGTTGATTGAGGACGATCGCCTGCACACTGATGAAGTGCAGCGGCTGTGGGAATTGGTGAAGGATGACCTACAACCCTCACGTCTGGTGAGTGCTGCTTTGGGAGCCTTGACAGGGCTTTCGGGCGATCGCCCCTCCGGCCTTTTCCCTGCCATGGCCTCTTTCCTTTCCCTTCAGAAATAGCTGGTTTATCAGCGAATTATCGCTCAACCATCTCAGACACCCGGTGTTTCTAAAAACACCGGGTGTCTTGCTTATTCCTTTATGGCTAGTACGCTGAGGCGTCAATGTATCACCTATTTTGGTGTGGGGTGCTTCGCACCCCACACCAAAATAGGTGACGAACTTAGGCCGTGGCCTACTAGTACGCTGAGGCGGAAATCCATCACCTATGTTTTTGTGTGGAGTGCGAAGCACCCCACACAAAAACATAGGTTGCAAACTTAGGCCGTGGCCTACTAGTGCCAGGTCGGCCTCTATCCTTATCTAATCTTTACAATATGGGAGGCCCTATCAAAAGTTCATAACTGGTAAGTGATGGGCATTCGCTCAGGAAAAGAGCCAGGTTAGATTGAAGGCGACGTGCTGGTATCATGTGACAACCGCTTGAATGATGGAAACCCTGCGACGGTCTATTGGTGGAAACTGGTCTAGCCTGAATTGGGGGATTTACGACCTGCTCATTAGTCCACGGTTTGTCAGCCTGGCTCTGCTGTTTGCTATGGCCTTGCTGGTGCTAGGGAGCTATCCAGCTCTCCGGAGGCAAATTTTGCGGGGGTTAATTATCACCCTGGCGGTTTACTGGATGGTGATTTCTCCACCCGTCGTTGCCCTCACCGAGGGGCTCCTGATGGCCCTGGTGCCACCCGATACGGGGGAGAGCGCTGACGCCATTGTGGTGCTCGGACGGGGAGCGTATGAGCGGGGCGATCGCTACCCTGTTGCCTTGCAATTGCTGCAAGACAAACGTGCCCCTAACCTGTTTATCACCGGGCGTGGTAACTTCCAATATGTTGCGGATGCTTTGGATGATTATGGCGTTTCCCTGGCTCAGGTAAATGGTACCTATTGCGGGCGCACCACCAAGGATGAAGCCTACGCGACCTCCGTCCTTCTAGGGCCTCACGGTATTCAAAAGATTATTTTGGTGAGCGATCGCCCTCACATGCTACGGGCCTATCTAACCTTTCGGGGGCGAGGCTTCACCGTTATTCCGCATCCGATTGACCTGTCGCGAAAGATCAGCAGTGCCCGTCGTTCTATCCTGACCCTGCGCGAATATTTTGGTTTAGCCAGCTACCTGTTTTTGGGACGGTTGCATCCCGGCTCCCCGGAAGAATTGCGTCAGCCCTCGGCAGAATTGGTGCAAGAGGTCAGGCGTCGCCGTTGTGAAATTAAACCCGAAGATAAACCCGCACTCTTTCAGGCTAGCCGTTCAAGGGATACACTTTAGTATTCAATCTTGAGTAACGGTGATTGAAGTAACGTGTTGCTCCAAATTACCGCTACTCAAGCCGATTCCGCCCCTTTCCCCTGAACCATGGTTGGAAAATTAACGACTCACGTTCTCGATACGGCTCGGGGCTGTCCCGCGGCGGGAATTGTTGTCGAGCTATGGGAGATTGATGAAGCCGGTTCTCGTACCCAGCTCACGACTGTGGTCACCAATGCTGATGGGCGTACCGATGCTCCTCTTCTCAGCGATGACGCCTTTCGAGTCGGCCGCTATGAGTTGGTTTTTGCTGTGGGAGACTACTTTGCTAGCCTAACTGAGTTGATGAACCCTGCTTTTTTAGATCGAATCCCGATTCAGTTTGGCATTGCCGATGCCACAGCCCATTATCACGTTCCCCTGCTTGTGTCTCCCTGGAGTTACAGCACCTATCGGGGAAGCTAAACTTTTGATATCCCTTAGTCCCCTGCACGCAAGGAGTTATTCTGTTGGGCCTGCAATCTGTCCGGCGCGGTAAATCGCTTCACAGCCAAACCTATGAAGCCTTGCGAGCCAGCATCCTATCGGGAGAGTTAATGCCGGGGGAACGGTTGGTAGAGACTCAATTGGCCGAGCGGCTGAAGGTCAGCCGCACTCCCCTGCGAGAGGCGATCCGCCAGATCCAGCAGGAGGGGCTGGTCACGGATGACCAGGGAGGTGGGTTACGGGTTGTCACTATCTCGGTGGAAGATGCGGAGCAACTCTATGACTGCCGCATTGCTCTGGAAGCCCTCTCGGTCATGGGAGCCTGTCAATATGCTACGGAGATCCAGTTAAAAGACATTTATGCCCTGGTTCTGGAGGCGGAGCAACAGGAACCCGGTAAAGAACTGTCTTCGTTGCAACAGTTAGATTTGGATTGCCAGTTCCATCGCCATATTGCCGAGGCATCAGGGAATCGCTGGCTGACCCATTTACTGGATCAGGTGTTCGATAAGATGACGCTGTTGCGGGTACAAACAACTCAGCACAACCCTTATGTGCTGGATATCCGCGAGGAGCATCGAAGGATTTATGAAGCGATCGCCCAACGTAACGCTGAAACAGCGACGATGGCTATCCGTAGTCATCTAACCGCCAGTAAGCAGCGGGTCGTGCAGGAAGTGAAAGGGTTATTACACAAAGTCTGAGGTCTGTCCTCACGCATACTGGAAGGGGCACCCATTGGCCTTTCCAGTATCTTCGATTGCCCTAAATCCTGTGGCAACCGCATACAGTAAAGAAAACAACTGGGGAGAGCTATGTACGTTTTGATTGGAGGGGCCGGGCTAATTGGCCTGACTTTGGCACAAAATCTGGTCAAATTAGGCCATACCGTTGCCATGATTGACATTGACCCAGCAGCTTGTCGCCGCGCTCGCGACCAACTGGGAGTCATGGCATTTGAAGGGAGTGCCGTCAGCACTGAAGCTCTGAATGAAGCAGGCATTCAAAAAGCGGATGTGGTCTGTGCCGCGCTGCGCCATGATGCGTTGAATTTGGCGATCGTGTCCCTGGCGCGGCATTACGATGTACCCCACATCATTTCTCGGATGCGCCACCGGGATTTTGAACAACCCTTACGCCATGCGGGAGCTCACCGCATTATCAGCACGGTAGATCTGGCTGTATCCACTATGGTGAATGCGGTGGAATACCCCCAGGTAGAATCTATGATGCATTTTGAACAGGGGCAAATCGAAGTGCTGAAACTGGCTATCCCCTCAGCGTGTCATGTCATCGGGCGCAGCATTGCTGAAATTGCCCAGGACAGCCGCTTCCCTTCCAACTCACTGATTATTGGCTATCAACCCCATCCCCACCTAAACTTGATGGTGCCTAACGGCGCAACCATTCTAGAGCCCGAGTCTACTGTTCTGGTGGCTACTAAACCTGAATCTTTGCACCCCGTGATTGATTTTCTGCAAGAATGTCTTCCGGCAACCCGCATTTTGAATTGAGGCGATCGCCAGATAGCTATAGAACCTTCGGTTGGATAACCACCTTGGTGATTATTTAACCGGATTCGATATCTTTAGGACTTGCGCGTTCTTGTGGTGTGCAAAGCACACCACAACGCACTCAAAAAAGATGCGACTCATGTTCTACGTCCCGCTTACCCAGTACGTGGAACATGAGTCGCATCTTTTGATTGAATTGCTAGAAACCCTCTCTCACAACAACTAACCACACGTCTAGAACAGCGCCTAGATTTTATTCGTCCTCCAGTCTAAACAACTGATCATCAATCGACCGCAAGCGCTGTGTAACCACTTCTTCAGAAATAATTCGTTTCCGTATAGCGTCGTTGAGTGCGCCGCGCTCAACCATCAAAAGTCGCCGTCGCACCGCATTAAGCTTGGAGGCACCACCCTGGCTACTAATGAGGGGATCGGTTCGACGGTTATGAAGGTCTCGCAGCTGTTTCTCAGCTTCTGCCACCTGAACCTGGTAGCTAGAACGCATTTCCTCATAGACAGACTTCGGAAGTACCCCTGTGTCGTGGAGCACGGCCAACTCGTTCTGCGCTGCTTTAGCTGCAATCAACTGCGATTGCAAGGCCTCAATTTGTTGACGGAATTCTGACACAGCTGCGATATTTAGCCGTTTGACCAACCAGGGAAGGCTGAGTGCCTGACCAATCAGGGAGACAAAAACAGCCCCATATACCAGAGCAATCAGATCACTGCGTCCGGGCAGCGAGGCCGGTAGGCTCAGGGCGAGAACCATTGAGAGTGACCCCTTGATGTTCCCCAAAAACAACACATGCTGCCATCGCAGGGGAATAGGCAAATCAAAGCGGTTTGAAATTGCAAGGAGTGGGTATACCGAGAGAACCCGCCCGACCTGATAGGCCAGAATTGTCAGCAGAATGGACGGAATAATATTCCACAATAGACGGGGCTCGACCTCCAGGCCAATCAGCAAAAAAATGAAGGTGTTAACGCAGAAGTCGGCATATTCCCAGAAATTTAGCAGGGTAATTTTGCTGGAAGCCGATACCGATTGGTTTAAGCCTCGATTGCCTACCGTCAGCCCCGCTACAACTACCGCGACCACCCCTGATACCTGAAGCCCATGGCCTGCCTGAAACGTCCCAAACGCCACCGCTACTGTCAATAAAATTCCACTTAGAGGGTCGTCAGAGAGGGACACAAATAGGACAGCACATAAAGAGCCGATCGCCAGTCCTACGAGTGCTCCCCCCACAATCACGACCACAAGCTGCTGAAGCCCGGCGAGCACCGTAACCGAGCCTCGGGTATAAACCTCCAGAATCAAACTAAAGAGAACGAGGGCGACTCCGTCATTAAAGAGGCTTTCCCCTTCCACAATGGTCGTCAGGCGGCTGGGAACGGATACTTCCTTAAACACGGCAATGACAGAAACCGTGTCTGTGATGGCCAAGATCGTTCCCAGCAGCAATGCTGGAATCCACTCCAGATTGAGAGCAAATTTGAGCACCGTTGCGGTAATGCCTGCCGCGAGTGCTACGCCGGGGCCAGCCAGCAGGCTAATAGGCTTAATGGTGCTCCGCAATCGGCTGACGTCGGTATTGATCGCGGCCTGGAATAGCAGAATGGGAAGCAGCAAGTTTAGAATCAGCGCGGAATCTAGATGTAAAGGGTTAGGGAGCAGTTGGGTTACCCCTAATCCCGCCAGCACAAGCCCCGTTACATAAGGGACTCGAAACCGGCGTGATAGCAGAGCTACTCCGGTCGCTACAAGCAGCAGAATGGTCAGGGTTGTGGCAACTTGTGCCAGAGATTCTTTGCTCCCCGATTCTGCAACCGGAAGGACGGCGATCGCCGCAGGAAGCCAATCTGAAAGAGGGTTAGGTACGACGTAATTCAAATTCATATCCATCAATATAGCGATAGCTCTGTTCGGTTTGGCTGCTTTGAATGAAGAGCCTAGAGCTTATTCCCAGGCACTTCATCCAAAACGTTTTGGAGTGCTATGTAACGCGCGGCACTCCAAATGGTTAGTGTTCTGGGGGTTGTGGTGTAAGGGGCACGAAGTGCCCCTTACACCACAACCCCCAGAACACCCTTAAAACATGGCTCCAAAATGGAAGGGTTGAGTATGAACAGTGTCGTGAGCAGGTTTAGCCGCGTTAAAGGAAATGACTGCCGGCTCTAGGCTTCTGCCCTCGCCCATGCTTTTTCACCGGCTACATAGGTCGCCTCAACCAGTCGATCGTCTCCTAACACGATTAAGGCAAAGAGTTGCTTGGCCAGAGCCTCCACGGTTTGCGGGAGGGGGCCTGCATTGCGAAGCGCCAGCAGCGGCGTTGCCTGCCGATCAAGCACGACAAAATCTGCTTCTTTGCCCACCTCAAAGTTGCCGATTTTGTCCTCTAGAGAAAGGCTGTGGGCGGCTCCTAAAGTTGCCAGGTAGAGGGACTTGAAGGGCGATAGGCTGTAGCCTTGAAGCTGCATCACTTTATAAGCTTCTGCCATGGTGGCAAACATGGAGAAACTGCTCCCGCCCCCCACATCCGTTGCTAAACCAACCCGGATGCCACTCGCGCGAGCATGATCCAGCTTGAACAGACCACTGCCCAAGAAGAGATTAGAGGTGGGGCAGAAGGCGATCGCCCCTCCTGCCTCTGCCATACGCTCAAATTCTGACTCGCTCAGGTGCAGACAGTGGGCAAAAATGGAGCGATCGCTGACCAACCCAAATTTTTCGTACACCTCTAGATAATCCTTCGTTTCGGGAAATAGCTCAGCCGTAAAGGCGATCTCGGCGTGATTTTCCGACAGGTGAGTGTGAACGTACACATCTGAAAATTCGGCTTTCAGTTCCCCAGCTAATTCCAACTCTTCTGGAGTAGAGGTAATGGCAAAGCGGGGGGTAATGGCATAGAGCTGCCGCCCTTTCCCATGCCAGGTTTGAATCTGTTCCCGTGTTTGGGCCTGAGCAACTTTTGCATCGTTTAGCAGGTACTGAGGGGCGTTTCGGCTCATCAGCACTTGCCCGGTAATCATGCGCATATTACGCTGGTGGGCCGCTTCAAAAAAGGCGGTGACTGATTTCGGAAAAATTGTCGTCAATACCAGTGCAGAGGTGGTGCCATAACGTAGCAATTCATCGAGGAAAAAGTTGGCAATCTTTTCGGCATAGGCGGCTTCCTGAAATTTTCTCTCAGCGGGAAACGTGTAGGTATTCAGCCAATCCAACAGTTGGGCACCGTAGGAAGCAATGATTTCTGTTTGGGAGTAGTGGACGTGGCTATCGATCAAGCCAGGAATGATGAGGCGATCTCCATAATCCACGACAGGCAAACGCCTGTAGTCCTGGCACAAACTTTCATAGGCTCCCAGTGCTTGAATACGGCCATTCTCTAGAACCAATAAACCATCCGGGATATAACGAATACACTCAGTTTCATCCACCAGGAAAGGATCTTGGATCAGATCTAGAAATGCACCACGAATGGCGAAAGGTGAAGGAGAACTGGAGGAAGTCATAGGATGAAACAACTAATGAGTGATCAAGCTGAAGGTGTGGAAGAAGCTGAAGTAACTGATGAAAATTAACCTTGAAGTATTAGTAAAAATATGAGGAAGGATAAGAAATACTTTTTGAAAACCTGAAACGTGAATCCAAATTTCTAAAGCTTAATACCCAATGTTGGCATGACCCGGATGAATGGATGATGCATCCGGGTCATGCCATGGGTCTACAGTATCAAACAAGAATTGTCCATTCTGTCAGGAAAATACCAGCAATTCTCAGTATGGGCATCAAAGCCAAGAGTTCACGCCCGTAGGGTGTGAACTCTTGGCTTTGATGCCCGAAAACCGCGCGCCTTTGGCGCGCGGTTTTCGGGCCTGATTTCAAAATGAGAATTGCTGGGAAAATACATCCAAGTGAATTGCTATCGGGTACGCTGGCCTGAATAGAAATATTGAAAACGTTAGCACTGACATCAGCGAAATTTGAGTACCTCAGATCCCCGGTTTTTAGGAGGCTAGAAGCCGACGTCCTCAAAGAACTCCGGCTTCTGAAGCATAGATCAGGCTACTTCAATCGGGCTCTCTTTTGAGCTGTGAAAATGCAGCATCACTTCCTACCCAAGCTCAAAAGTCTTGAAGACGAACCGAATGAAAAAGATGACCGCCAGTACCCATGTCGCAACTGGAACCTCTCTCCCTCTGCCCTGAAAAACTTTAATCAGCGGATAGGTAATGAACCCAGCGGATAGCCCTTCAGCAATAGAAAAACTGAACGGGATCAAGAAGATCGTCAGGAACGATGGAACGGCTTCCCCCAAGTCGTCCCAACGAATGCGAGTGACACAACTCATCATCAGAACACCTACTAAAAGGAGTGCAGGTGCTGTAGCAAACGCCGGGATTGCCTGAAAGATCGGAGAAAACAGGAGAGCGGCCAGAAATAGGAGTGACACCACGATAGACGTAAAGCCTGTGCGTCCACCTTCGGCAACCCCTGCACCCGACTCAATATAGGTGGTCACGGTAGAGGTACCGAGCACTGATCCAGCAACCGTACCGATCGCATCTGATAACAGGGCTTGATTTGCGCGGGGTAATTCTCCAGAAGGTGTAATATATCCGGCCTGGGTGCCAACTCCTGTCAAGGTGCCCACCGTGTCAAAAATATCCACAAATAGAAACACCAGGGTTACCACCACAAAATCCCAGAAGTTGCCAGCGTTGATTCCCCCCAGCCCCACAAAGGCTTGCCCAAAGAGGTCCGTTGGAAATACTGGAAGAGCCGCGATCGCCGTAGGAGGGGCTGCCACTCCCAATACCCAACCTAAAATCGCAATTCCTAAAATGCCCCACAGCAATGCTCCTCGTACCCGGCGTACCATCAGGAACACGGTAAATAAAATTCCCAATACGGCTAGCAAGGTTTGAGGTTGACGCAGGCTGCCAAAGGCGGTCTTCGTAGCCTCATTTGCGACAATAATTCCAGCCCCCCCGACATCGGGAAGACTGCCCAGGCCAATGTAGGCCAGAAATAAGCCAATGCCCACGGTGGTTGCCATCTTGATCGCATCAGGCACGGCCGTGATGATCTGCCGACGCACCCCGGTTACGCTCAACACGATAAAGATCAGCCCTTCCACAAGCACTGCTGCCAGGGCCATGCGCCAGTCAATACCCAGACCCAAAACAACCGAGTAGGCAAAGTAGGCGTTCATGCCCATCCCAGGGGCCATGGCAAAGGGATACTTAGCAATCAGCCCCATTAACGCTGTCCCGATAGCCGTAGCAACCGCTGTGGCAAAGACTATTTGGGCAAATAAATCGCCCGGTTGATTGAGAAAAATGGCATCCGACAGAATCAGCGGGTTCACCACCAGGATATAAGCCATGGTCATGAACGTTGTCAGACCTGCCAACGTTTCGGTGCGAAAGTTGGTTTGATACTGGTTAAAGTTGAAATAACGAGCGATCGCCCCCCAAAAGCCAGTCTGCGGTGCACCTGGCCCGGGCTGAATAACATCATCTTCGAGTTTCATGCTCCTTACCCGTGATAAGGATAAATATGTGGATGGTTAATACCATTACCGCTTCACAGATACCGCATATAACGGGTTTTGAAAAGAAGCCAGAAGGCAGGAGATAAAGAGTCGTAGGGCAGGTAAGGCAGTAGAGAAGCAGGGAAGTGAAGACCTGAAAGCTGAGGGGCAGTATCCAGAGAAGGGTCTTGTTGGGTCTTACCGGTTGCGGACTTACATCCTGTCCTTGCCCTTTCCTGTTGCCATAAGAGCCTTTAACACCTTCTCATAGCCTTCTATCCTCTTCCTGCAGAAACCGTTGCTTCTAGCGATAGCCTTTCGGCCTCTAAATCACCCATACGATGGATATGACGTGTTTGCTCAACTTCGCCATGGGCTTTGAGCAGCGCAGCAATTTTCTTGCGCATCACCAAACCAGGTTTGTCCGTCATCATATGCTGCTCAAGGGCTGCTCGCAGGGGCACATCGGGATCAGTAGATTCGAGAATAGTCTTGTCTTCCAAGGTAACGGCGCGATCGAAGGCGATCACATCGGCTGCTGGGGTGTCAGCCTCCGTGTCGTTGCGCAAAGCGAACTGCACCATTTGTGAGGTGCCATCGTCGATGGGGGTCATGGTGTTGACAACGATGTGAGAAAGGCCATTGGGATAATTGATTCGCAAGCGAATGGTGAAAGGCATATACCAGTCCATGTCCAGGGTCCGGACGGTATCACGATTTTCCATTTTGAGGTTTTGCTGTTGGAGTTCTGGGTTAACCACCCCTAGCACGCCAAAGACGTGCAATCCCCATTCTGTTTCGGTTAATTTCAGGTCATCGGGTATGGGATGATCGGCGCTACCAAAGGTCGTGGTATGGACAAAGGTGGGATGGGCTAAATCCAGTTCGTTTTCCATAACCCGTAAGCCCGCAACTTTCCAGGGTTCGTAAAACTCATGCACCTGCCGGAAGTCTGCTTCGCTCGCTTCGGGGATTTCGGGAATCGGAATCAGTGGCTCGTCCAGGCATACCCAGGCATACCCATACCGCTCAGCACAGTGGAAGGCTTTGACTTGATAGGTTTGAGGAATTGGCTCGTTTTCAGTTAACTGGGGGACGTGAACGCAGGTGCCGCAACCGTCAAACTGCCAACCGTGGTATGGGCAGGCAATATAGCCATCCACTACTTTTCCTAAAGACAACTGAGCCGTGCGATGGCAACACCGATCCTCCGCAGCAGCAGGTTTGCCCTCAGCATCTAGCCAAACTACAATCTTTTGCTGTAACAGGGTAAAGGATTTGGGGCCCTCCGCTAACTGGTTTATGGGTATAACGGGGTACCAGAAGCGGCGAAATACAGGTTGTTGGGTAATCAGCATGACAAACTCCTTGGCGGCAGCGTGTGGTAAATCACTCGCTGGGTCTCTGGGGGCGGGCAATCAATTTTTCTAGCAGCATTGGCCCAGGCAACAGAACCTTGAGCGAACCCAGCGATTAAGTACACTTGCGTGCGATCGCAGCATTACATCGATCGCCACTTCCCTTCTGTGCAACCTGTTACCGCGTGCGTTAAGTAAAGGCGCGGGTAAAAAGTATGGACAGAACGCTACAGTGCCAAGAGAGCTTGTAAATGGGCTATGGTAAATTCTGCCGCCGCTCCTGAAACACCGGATACACTCTTTCAAACCGTGTATGGTCCGGTGAAATCTTGGCGCTACGGCACTTCTTTAGGCATTGACCCGATTGGGCCTGTTTCTACGTGTTTGTTTGATTGCGTGTACGGCCAGCTGGGGGAAATTGAGCAATGGGTGGGCGCTCGCCTATCTAAAAGACGTGGGGACGAATAACCATTCGCCCCCACGTCAATCAGCTAATCAATGAATTGAATTAAGCGGTCACAAGCTCAGGCCGCTTGCTATTGCGGATGCCTGAGATCGCTTCAGCATAGTCTTTCGCACCGAACACGGCAGAACCTGCCACGATCGCATTCGCACCAGCTTCCAGCACTTGCCAGGTATTGTTGGCCTTAAGGCCTCCATCCACCTCGATCCAGGGGTCCAATCCACGCTCATCGCACATTTGGCGCAGCTTCCGGATCTTGGGCACAACCTCAGGAATAAAGCTCTGACCACCAAAGCCGGGGTTCACACTCATGATCAGCACGAGATCACAGAGTTCCAGCACATACTCAATCAGTTCCAGCGGAGTGGACGGATTGAGTACAACCCCAGCCTGCTTACCAAGCTCTCTAATTTGGCCCAGAGTCCGGTGCAAGTGAGGGGATGCGTTGTGCTCAGCGTGAACCGAAATAATATCGGCACCCGCTTTAGCGAAATCTTCAACATATTTTTCGGGCTCGACAATCATCAGATGCACGTCAAGAGGCTTCTGAGTGTAAGGGCGAATCGCGCTTACAATCAGGGGACCGATGGTAATGTTAGGGACGAAGCGACCGTCCATCACATCAACGTGAATCCAATCAGCACCAGCCTGATCCACCGCCTGAATCTCTTCCCCCAGACGACTAAAGTCAGCTGATAGGATGGAGGGTGAAATTACTGTTGACTTACTCGATGGGGTGTGGACCATGGCGGGTGGGTTCTCCTGGCTCTATATCTTGGTATTCAGTTTAACAAAATGTGAAGTCTTCTCGGCTCATTGATCTTAAGGAAATTGTCAGTATTTACTCAAACTTTAAGCAGAGATTAAGGGATGTCATGTATGGTTCAGCGGAAAAAGCTGATTTTTCTAAGGAGATCAGCCTGGGGCGTAGCTCTAGCACTGATTGGGGTGCCGGCGATCGCTCTACAAAGCTCTACGGGAGAGGGCGGTATTGAGGCTCTACGACTTCATGACGAGCCCTACAACCTGACAGGACGTAAAATCAGCATCGGTCAAGTTGAAGTCGGGCGTCCGGCCCGTTTTGGTTTGGATAAGCCCGCTGCTGAAAACTTTACAGTACGTCCCACTCAACTCTTCATTCAAAATCGGAGCGCTATAGCCAATCAGTTTGTAGATGACCATGCGGCCAGTGTAGCCAGCGTCATGATCAGCCAGGATAAGCGGCTACCTGGGGTGGCACCTAATGCTCGGTTGTATTCTGCCGCAGCCGGGTTCGATCGGGGGGGCGGGCAGCAGCAAGAATGCCTTGCCTCCCAAACCGTAGCTCTTCAAAACAATGATGATGTGCGGGCCATCAATTTCAGCTTTGGCGAACCGCTATCTCAAGATTCGCGGCCTGACGCAACCCTCGACGGCAACGCCTTGTTAACCCTTTGCGTGGATTGGTCAGCCCAGACCCACAACGTCCTCTATGTGATTGCGGGGAATCAGGGCTTTGGCGGCATTCCCATCCCCACTGACCTCTATAACGGCATGACCGTGGCTAATTCCATTGCCATAGACGGGGTTTACCGCAAGGTCAGCTTTTCTGATTTGGGAAGTGAACCCCCCTCCTTCCAGGGCCGTCCTCCCGAAAGTAACGAGGGTTCCCGCCGTTCGATTTCCATTGTGGCTCCTGGCAGTGCTGTCCAAACCATTCAACCGGATGGCAATCCATCCCCTCCCATCAGCGGCACTAGCTTTGCAGCTCCCCATGTAACGGCGACGGTGGCCCTGTTGCAGGAGTATGGCGATCGCCAACTCCGGGAGCAAGCCGATGGTTGGAGTCTGGATGCTCGTCGTCATGAGGTCATGCGGGCAGTCATGATGAACTCGGCTGACAAACTGCAAGATGCCGGAGATGGCTTGTTACTGGGTATGACTCGAACCGCAGCTAACCAGCGCAATGCCAACTGGCTCGAGTCTGATGCCTACCAACGGGAAGACGTTCCTCTGGATGCCAACATGGGAACTGGGCACTTAAATGCTTACCGGGCCTACCAGCAATTCTCGGCAGGTCAACAGAGCGCCGATGCACCCGTGTCGGCTATTGGTTGGGACTATCGCACTGTGGGGCTGGATGACAGTGCTCCTGCCTATCGGGATTACGTCATTGACGAGCCTTTGCAGGCGGGCAGTTTTATCTCGGCTACCCTCGCTTGGGATCGCCAAGTCAACCTGCAAGATGCCAATAATAATGGCCTTTATGACCCTGGTGAAACCTTCGACAACCAGGGGCTGAACAATCTCGACATTTATCTGCTGCGGGCTGAAGATGATGGCATTGAAAGCCGGCTCTGGGCGTCTAACAGTCCAGAAGATAGCGTTGAGCACATCTTCCACCAGATTCCGCAGACGGGCCGCTATAAGATTCGCGTGGTGTACCGGGATCAGGCTAACGATCCAGTACAGAACTACGCGATCGCCTGGTGGGCTGTTCCAGCGAAATAGCGTGACATCATAGCCAACGAAAGAGCCTAGGGCTCTGGTTTATGGCCAGGTTGCTGGCATCTAACAACAGGACTGTTGCCGGTGGTTGAGTGTTGTGTATTTCACACACGGCACTTAACCACCGGCAATCGCTTTAAATTTGAGGAAAAAACTGTTTTGGCATCTCTGTACCATTACGCAAAGCCCTTTCGGAGCAAACCTCGTTTATTCCTAAACGCTCGAACTGGCTCCGGGCAATGGTTTTGGATTTTCTATTAAAAAATCTGATGATTTTCATTGAGGAGATTTATAGTGCCTTTAAATAGTGTTCTCCTATACAAAGCGATCGCGAAATCTGTGTGTTCCAGGATTACATTCCATGGGTGGCCCGCCTAAGATGCAGATACCAACCGGAATTCACCGCCCTGAATTCTTCCCACTCAAGGAGAACCGTCACGATGGCCCACTTCAAATCCCTTGTCTCCGCACTCTCTGGCTCCGCCATCGTCCTGGCGGGATTAATGTTGGCTCCTAGCGAAGCATTTGCTGCTCAGAAGCAACAGAGCCAAACTCAAACATCTACGTCATTAACTCAAACTGCTTGCAGTGTAACCAACGTCTCGGGAAGCACCGCAGCCGGTACTGTTTTTGCCAGTGCTTGCCAGGGGCCTATCAGCGGCAATGATACTGGAGCCCAAGGTACGGCTGAAGGGTCGTTGGATGCCGGCCTGTTCCAATCCCTTGTTGGTAGTGGGGATTGGAGCCTGGGTGGCAAGTCCGATGGTGGCTCCAATACTTATGGCTTCTTTGCGAACAACAACAACTCTCAGGGTTCCTGGGGATTCAGCTCTCCTTTCAGTGGCAGTTTCGCCCTCAGCCTGAAAGCAGGGACTTCCTACAGCCTCTACCTGTTTAACAATGTGAGCAACTTCACCACCGGTTCGTTCAACACCATCGGCGTAGCATTAGATGGTTCGGGCCGTGCGGGTCGAGGATTGTCTCATGCGTCGCTGTTTGTCTTCAAGCCTAGCCAAACCAGTGGCGGTGGCGGTGGTCAGCCTGTTCCCGAACCTTTGACGGTTTTGGGCACAGTCATGGCTGCTGGTATGGGCTATGGGATTAAGCGCAAAAAAATCCAAGCAAAGCGCGGTTAGAGTGATGGTTATGGCGCAGGTTGTTATGGGATGGAATGCAGCTATTCTGCCGGTATTCCATAGCCATAACAGCTTGAATAAACCCTGTCGAGAAACGGGCTAACGGAGTTGATGGAGATGGAGGTGGCTTTTGGTCACCTCCATCTGTTTCTATACTCCTAGCCATCCTGCGTGATACCAATTAGAACAGAACCCAGTGCAGATGTTTGGTTTTCAAATTGGTATGAATCGTTGCGCGGCCGCGCAACGATTCACGCAGGAGGTCTATTAGAAGGAGAGAGGCGGCGCAACGTACCGCCTCTCTCCTTTTGGTACAGGCTCTATAACGTTATTAATTGGAAGCTGTGCCGCTACCCAAGATGAAAAGACCGATCATCGTAATGCTATTCCACAGGCAGTGCAGCAGGATGGGGGCTAGTAGATTGCGCGATCGCACATACACAAATCCCAAAATTGCCCCTAACGCCGTCAACGGCAAAACCTCCGAAAGACTCAGGTGAGCGATCGCAAAAATCAGGCTGCTGAGGGCGATCGCCCCACTTGCTGGCAAGTAGCGGGTCAGCGAGGGCAGCAAAAATCCTCGGAATAGCGTTTCCTCGAAGATGGGAGCGGCGATCGCCGCTGTGAAGAGGAATAATCCCAGAGCCAGGGGATCGTTTTCTTCAAGAACAATTTGAAGGAGTGGATTGCTTCCGCCCTGCCCCTGCCAAAATTGCTGATTCACTAACGAAACACCCAACATGAGTGGTAGCGCTACCAAATAGCCTCCAACCCCCCATAACGGCCAGTTGCTCTGGAAACGATAACGGAACCAGGCGTCGGGTAACGGACGGTGAGAGCGAATGGAGAAAAAGAGCACAAGCAAGGCTGAACTGGCCATGGTGAGGTAGTAGACCAGCGTGTAAACTGCCCGAACACGGCTACTTCCAACCCCTGTAAAGGTCAGATGCAGCAAACTCAACAGCAGCGGCACCACAATCTGGCCCATAAAGAAGAAGCCAACAATGAGCACCTGCCATACGGTTTCCCAGGTCCACGGGGTTTCCCACGGCGTTGCCTGAAAGGAGAGGATAGCTTCTTTGCCCCGCGTTATCCGCTGAATGACGAGAAAAATAAAGAGGCCAATACCCGTAACGGCAGCAATTCCTGGAAGTACACCAATGACCGCGAGCTTCAGTAATGTCTGTTGGGCGATCGCTTCTTGTTCCCCTTCCAGCGCCGTCAAGGCTGCTGAATTCTGCTGCACCTCGTAGAGCCGCTCCAAACTGACCGCCCGAAACCAGCCTTCTAATGTGGTTTCTATCTGGCTACTGGCATCCTCCTCAATATTGGGTGGTTGGTTCCAAAGCCCCTGAACTGTTTTCGTGGTGCGGGCGATCGCCGCATCTCGTTCTGTGCGAGGGGAGCGAAGGCGATCGCTTAAGGCTTCCCAGGTTTGCTGAGCAGCGTTCACCTCCCCCTGCTCCGCCTGAAGTAAACCAATCTGCAAATCCAACTGAGCCAATAACCGTCGCTGCTGATCAACTAGGGTCAGGATTTCGGACGTTGGCGCTCCTTCTGTTGTGACCTCACTGGCGGGATTTTCCTTCAGCCGGGTTTGTAAACCGTTCAGCTCGGTTTGTACCGACTCTCGCACTTCTTGATAATCTTCCTGAGCTGTTTTGAGGGGCTCTTTTCCTAACACGGCCTCTCGCAGTTGGGCCTGGACTTCCGTTTCCGGGGCTGCATCTGACATGCCCGTCGCTGACAATATCAGGTTGGTTTGATACAGTTCCAGGCGATTGGTGATCTGGGGTTTCTCTAAACTGCCAAGCAAAGAACTGCCAACTAGAGCTACCACCATCACGGTCAGGGCAGCCAAAATTAATCGTTTCGGTGTCACCAATTTCATTCGCTTTTCCGTTGCAACCACGTAAACGGCTTTCCTACACGTTGCTCTGGCGTAACCATGCTCTGGCATTATCGCACTCGAATCCAGGATGAGGCAGCGATCGCCCGGATGATAAAAGCAGCATAATTTGCTGGAAACCTACGCTGTGCGAAAGCTCTTGAGCAGCCCATCCTATTGGCATAGAGGGACTGTGTGGCCACTCGGCCAAATCAATGATCCCAGACCATAATGGTAGAGATTCAATGCCCGACAAGGGGGTTTCGCCGATCCCATTGTGTAAGTCCTGGGGGTAAAATGCTTCTGATATTGGCATGATTTTTTACCAACTCAGGAGGGTACGGCTCTGGCTACTCGCGTCATTCTGGTACGGCACGGTGTGAGCTCCTACAACCTACAGCAACGGGTACAAGGGCACTGCGACGATTCCACCCTGTCGGAGGAGGGGCGCCAAGGAGCCCACCTGACGGGGCAGGCACTGCAAGGGTTAACCTTCAAAGCCGCTTATAGCAGTCCCCTGCGTCGGGCTAAGGAAACCGCCGAGCTGATTCTGGCTCAGCAGGATTCTGCTCCCGAACTGCACCTAACAGATCTACTCAAAGAAATTAATCTGGTCGAATGGGAAGGCATGACCTTCACCGAAGTGGAAGAAAAGTACCCTGATAGCGTCAAGGTATGGCGCGATCGCCCCCACGACCTGAAGATGACTCGCTCTACCCCCAACGGCCCTGAGGAATTTTACCCAGTGCTGGAACTGCGAGAGCAGGCCAAACAGTTCTGGAATGAGGTGCTATCCCGCCACCAAGGCGAAACCATTCTGGTCGTGGCTCACAGTGGCATTAATCGTTGCCTGCTGAGCGCTGCCGCCGGCCTCGCACCGGAGTACTACAACATCATTCATCAGAGTAATGCCGGGATCAGTGTCCTTAATTTCTCAGGTGAATTGGGCGACCAGGTGCAGTTTGAATCGGTCAACCTGACGGCTCACCTGGGAGATCCGCTACCCCCCATACGTAAGGGACACCGCGGCCCCCGCTTCTTGCTGGTGCGCCATGGCGAAACGGACTGGAACCGGGATAAGCGCTTCCAGGGACAAATTGATGTGCCTCTTAATGACCAGGGGCGCGTTCAGGCTGATAAAGCGGCCTTCTTCTTACAAGATGTGCCCATCGATCGGGCTGTTACCAGTCCTATGCTGCGCCCCAAGGAAACCGCTGAAATTATTCTCAAGCCGCATCCATCGGTAACGCTGGAGCTGGAACCCGAGCTTCAGGAAATCAGCCACGGCCTCTGGGAGGGCAAGCTGGAATCTGAGATTGCAGTGGATTACGCCTACGAACTGGATCAGTGGAAGGTCGCGCCCGAAACGGTACAGATGCCCGAAGGGGAGAACTTGCAACAGGTTTGGGATCGGGCGATCGCCGCCTGGGAAGTAATTGTGGCGTCTTGCCCAAGCGATCGTCCAACCACCACCCTGGTCGTAGCCCACGACGCGATCAATAAGGCCATCCTCTGCCACCTGGTCGGCCTTGGCCCTGAAGGTTTCTGGGTCTTCAAGCAAGGTAACGGTGCCGTGAGTGTCATCGACTATCCCAAGGGAGCCGGAACCCGCCCCCTCCTCCATGCGATGAATATCACTACCCACTTGGGTTCTGGAGTACTCGATCGCACCGCTGCTGGAGCGCTCTAGGCACCCTTTGAACTCGTAGTTTCTGTTAGGAAGAGGCTGAACATTTAAAGTTCAGCCTCTTTTTTATCAAAGAACTACAACCGTTTTATAACCTCAATTCGGGATAAGCCCAAGAGCTCATTTTGTCGTGCGCTATGCGCACGACAAAATGAGCTCTTTCGAGGGACGCGCCTTGCGCGCCCCTCGAAAGAGCCCTTAACCCAAACTGAGGTTTTTATACTCTCAGCTATTTTCGCTAAGAAGGAGTGAGGCAGCGCGTTGCACTGCCTCACTCCTTCTTAGCGAAAATAGCTATATCAATGACATCCCAAATCAAAACTGTTGAAGTCATCAAATAGGTGGATGGGTGTGGTGAAAGAGGCACGAAGTGCCTCTTTCACCACACCCATCCACCTATTTGAAACATGAAAGACAGAAATAGACGTAATGCATTGCACTACGCCTATTTTTTGGGCAATCGTCCTATTCAGGACGCAGGGTGACAATGCCGTAGGCACCGGGCGTCAGGTATTGCTGGGCTGCTACCTGAAGATCTTCTAGTTCGATGGACTGAATCAGGTCAGGGTAGGTAATTGCAGCTTTCAAATCCCCCACAACTGACTGATAGTAGCCATACAAACCAGCGCGATCGCTCGGTGTCTCATTGGCAAAGACAAAGCGATTTGCCACCAGCGTCCGAATCCGCTGAAGTTCAGCTTCCGTTGCTGGAGAGGAGTGAAGTTGCTCGATATGTTGAGTGATCGCCTCCTCCACAATCTCCAAATTCTCCGCAGGCAGTGTTGCCGACAGGTAGAACAACCCCTGGTGGCGATAGGTCACATTGCTGACCGAAATGCTGTTGACCAGCTGCCGATTTTCCCTTAAATCCCGCACCAGGCGAGATGTCCGTCCACGGCCCAATACCGAAGCCAGCACATCTAAAGAATGGGTTTGCTCTAACTGCAACAGACCAGGCACCCGCCACAGCATCACCAAGCGAGCCTGCTGAAGGGTAGGGTCGACGTAGCTGCGACGCTCAATCCCAGAGAACTGAGCTTCTGGTTGATAAGACAGGGGTTGAAGGGGCAGGGAATCCACTTCAAATTCAAAGCAGCGACGGGCGATCGCCTGATCAAATCCCTCAGTGACGACCTGAATCAATTGCTCCACAGGTAGATTCCCCACTACTACAGCTGTAATAGATTGGGGGTTGTACCAGGTGCGATGAAACTGCCGCATCTGATGGGGAGTGAAGTTTTGAATATTTTCGATTGGTCCTAAGACAGCTCGCCGATAGGGCAGCTCATCAAAGGCCAGTTCCATAGAGCGGTAGAATGTGCGGCGTTGGGGGCTATCCTGCGATCGCCGGATCTCCTCCATAACCACGAGCCGTTCCCGTTCAAAAGCTTCATCAGGAATGGCTGCATTCAATACCACTTCAATCTGATGAGGAGCTAGTGCCGCAAAATCTTGCGGGGCTGTGGTGATGTAGTACTGGGTGTAATCTTGACTGGTTGCTGCATTGGTTACAGCTCCCCTTTGTTCCACATACCGTTCAAATTCACCGCTTTGAAGGTGCTCGGTGCCTTTGAAAATCATGTGTTCTAAGAAATGAGCCATACCATTGATGGAGTTGGCCTCGGCAGCAGACCCAACCCCTAACCAGAGGCTCAGGTTTACCGCATCAATGGGCAGCTGCTCTGCAATGATGGTCAGTCCGTTGGGGAGGCGATGGACGTGAGGAGCGTTAAGGCGACGGGGGAGGGTCGGTTCTAGAAGAGTTTGGGCCATGAAAACAGACACGCGCTTTTAAACTATCTTAATGGTCAATCCAGGAAGCTGGCCGGATCTATCTCCGTATCTTCATGATCCAGCCGCAATATCAGGGAAACCTGACGTTCTTTTACAGAACCCTGGGGAGCAGTTTTTTCTAGCATTCTAGGCTCAGAGTGCCCAACCATCATTCTATTCATACATATCATTGTGATTTCGTAATGACTCCGCTTAAGATAGAAGTATTAAGCTTTATTAAGTAGTGTGAGTAAACCCATGGTCCATGGGGCTGACCCTTGCAGGGTTGTCGTAGTTGGTGCGGGTATCGGTGGTTTAACGGCGGCAGCTTTGCTGGCTCACCGGGGCTATCGTGTGCAGTTGTTTGATCAGGCGCTGGTGCCGGGGGGATGTGCTTCAACCTTCCGGCGGCGGGGCTTTACCTTTGATGTAGGGGCAACTCAGGTAGCAGGGTTAGAGCCTGGAGGTATTCACCATCGCATCTTTTCGGAGCTGGGTATAGACCTGCCGCCAGCGGTACCCTGTGACCCCGCCTGTGCCGTCTATCTCCCAGATGAGTCAGAACCTATTCGGGTTTGGCGCGACCCTGTAAAATGGCAGGCCGAGCGGCAACGGCAGTTTCCAGGCAGCGAACCCTTCTGGCAACTCATGGCCGATCTGTTTCAGGCGAGCTGGGCTTTTCAATCGCGCGATCCGGTGCTACCACCTCGCAACCTGTGGGATCTAGGGCAACTGGTGCAAGCGCTACGGCCAGGAACATTGGTAACGGTGCCCCATACGTTTTCCACGGTTGGGCAAGTCCTACGCTGGTATGGCTTAGGGAGCGATCGCCGTCTTCGCACGTTCCTCGATCTACAACTCAAGCTGTATTCGCAGGTCGATGCTGAGGAAACAGCGCTCCTCTACGCGGCGACGGCTCTAGCCGTTTCGCAGGAGCCTCACGGCCTGTTTCATTTACAGGGCAGCATGCAGGTATTGAGCGATCGCCTCGTGACCTCTTTGGAACGGGACGGAGGGCAACTCCATCTCCGCCATACCGTTGAACAAATCCACGTTGAGAACGGCCGCCCTACAGGGGTTACTGTCAGGAATCAAAAAACAGGAAACACCTGGGTTGAATCCGCTGATCACGTAGTCGCCAATGTTACGGCACAGGATTTGGTGCGGTTGCTCGGAGATGCAGCCCCTCAGGGCTACGGGCAGCGGGTAGAAAAGCTACCCCCGTCTTCCGGGGCGTTTGTCGTATACCTGGGGGTCACACAGGATGCAATCCCAGAAGACTGCCCGCCTCATCTGCAATTTCTCTATGACTACGACGGCCCCATCGGCGAAAATAACTCCCTCTTTGTATCCGTTAGCCATCCGGGAGACGGGCGCGCACCCCAGGGCTGTGCTACGGTCATTGCTTCCTCCTTTACGGACCCAGATGCCTGGGGGAAAACGTCAGACTACGAGGGCTTAAAGCAGGAATATACGGAGGTGGCGATCGCCCGTCTTTCCCGGTATTTTCGCCTCACGCCCGAAACAATCTGCTATCAAGAGGCCGCTACCCCACGTACGTTTGCTCGCTTTACGGCGCGCGATCGCGGCATTGTTGGAGGGATTGGACAACGGGTTTCTACCTTTGGTCCTTTTGGTTTTGCCAATCGAACACCGGTTCCAGGAGTATGGTTGGTGGGTGACTCGACTCACCCTGGGGAAGGAACCGCTGGGGTAAGTTATTCAGCTCTTACCGTTGTTCGGCAGATTGAGCAGCAGACGAGATAGCTTATCCAGGACTGACGCATTCTTGTTGGTGGTGTGCTTCGAATGCCATATACAGTGAAGCACGCGAAATATAACGGGCTTGCTTAAGTTCTACGATCTACAGCCAAAGTTAGGGCAGTACAATGCACTGCCCTAACTTTGGCTGAAAAACGAGAAAGGGTGAAGGTATAGCCTTCACCCTTCTTTTAAACTGGCAATCGCATAGCGAGGAAAAACAAAGAAGCTGTTTGAAATTGTTTAGAGCGAGTTGAATTTTTTGATTGGATACAAAAATCGTGTTTTCTAAAGGCCTTAGGACTTAAGAACGGCTCATGGAGCAGCTTTTGTTTTTCTGTATCTTAGTAGCCATACTATGGGCGTCATTCCACCCCTTCATATAAGCGTCATCGTATGCTAGCCGGGGAGCCGGCATGAAGTCATAGTCTGTAAATCCGACAGCTTCCCGTCCTGCTGGATGCAGGGCAATTAGCCAGCTTAAATCATCCATCTAAGTAGGTATTTTGAAAGAGCGTGAAATGATCATAATTGTCTCAGACGAAATTGCAAACCCGAAATTTCCCACAATTTTTCTAAAAGAATGTTTAGAAAACGTTATTTTACGGAAATAGCTTATAGCGATCATCAGTCATACGATTGTCTCTATTGTTCAGATATCCGGTCAGTAAGCGGACGAGGGATCCATAACACGGGTGAACTCTGAAGCCGAAATTCATATAAGAAGAAACAACTTCCAAAATAAAAAATACGGAATTTACGTGCTGAAGAGGTGATGTTTTTTGCCGAAAGTCTTATGCAACAGCAATATCACTGAAGAAAATAAGGAAATATCAGGCCCCGAAGACGGTACTGCTGTGGGCCAACCCGCATGAGCATTTTTGTTGTGCGTGCTGTACGAAGCCCATTACACACAACAAAAATGCGTAAGTTCTATTCAGAATAATTGTTTAAGGAAAAATGAAATGAGTGTAAGCAAGAGGCATTGCCTACACTCATTTCATTCCCTATTTAACCTCAGTTTGGGTTAAGGGCTTTTTCGAGTGCCGCGCAACGCGCGGCACTCGAAAAAGCTCATTGTTGCGTGCGCGAAGCGCACGCAACAATGAGCTTTTGGGCTTATCCCGAACTGAGGTTATTTAGCAACACCAAAATTTAGTATCGAAGCATTCGGGATAATACAAGCATGATGGCAGCTGCTAGCCACGCGCCCACCACAATGCTCAAGATACCCGCATCGAAGCTGCCCGTTACAGCCACAATCGAGCCTGGGATGAGCGATCCGCCTACTCCACCCAACAGTACGGATAACCCGTTATAAAAGCCTGTTCCTGCTCCCACCCGCTCCACAGGAAGAAGGTGTTGTACGATGGCATATTCTTGGGCCCCGTAGGCACTTTGGCAGAAGACGGCGATCGCAAAACACAGCACGACCAGCCCTATCTGGGTTGTGGTGGATGCTAAATAAACCATGGCTCCTGCCATCAAGAACCCAACTCCAGCCACCTGAGTGCGCCGTTGTAACAGGTCACCGAGATAAGCCATCAATGCCATACCCATGATTCCTGCCGCAAATACCAGAGCTAAAGGCCATCCCAACTGTTCAAAATCAATTCCTCTAGCCCGGTTGAAATACGTTGGCAACCAGTTCAGGAGCCCGAATGCGCAAAAAGCATTCAGGCTGCCCCCGGCAACGGTTAGCCAAAAACGAAAATCGCGACGATATCTAGGGGAAGCTGTGACTTTCGGCTCAAGGGTGGTGATGGTCTCTGAGGAATCCGTCTCTTCAGCTACATCATTGGGAATGAGGAAGTAAACCAGGGGAATGGAGAGGAGCATTCCTCCAAAACCCAGAACCGTAAAGGTGGATCGCCATCCCCAAAATTGAATGAGGGGAACCACAAGTAGCGGGGCGATCGCCGTAGACACCAGAATGCCGCTTCCCCAAATAGCATTGGCGCGTGATCGCTCTTCCGGCATGAACCAGCGGCTGGTAATCGCACTCGACATGGGGATATGTACGCCTTCTCCTAACCCTAAAAGCAATCGCAGGAGTACCAATGCGCCGAAGGAGTATCCCAACGGCCCACTCAAAAGTGTGACGAGAGAGAAGGCTGCGATCGCCCCCATCACACTTCGTTTAGGCCCGAATCGCTCTGCTAACGGGCTGAGCAGCATATTTGAGACGGCGTAGGAGAGAAAAAAAGCGGCTAATAAGAGTTCGCCCTTGGAGCCAATTTCGCGATCGCTCCATCCAAAATCCTGAGCTATACGCGGAATAGCTAGCGCTAAATTATTACGATCTAAATAGTTGACAAAAATCGTGATGGCAAGAACACCCGGAATTTGCCAGCGGGTTCTGGGGGTAGGACGGCTGAGCGTTGGCATTCAATATCCTCAATAACCCCTGTCGGGGGCAGGCCATTGTTTGGACATACAACCTGTAGCCCTCGAAAATGACCTTACCCGAACTCAAGGTCAAGCGGATCAGGTTGCTAACCGCATTAGCGCATTTTTGACGCTTGGGGGCAACTGACGCATAATCTTGCCCTTCTCACGATCAACAGCTACGAGTGTTACCTGGGCACTGACATAGAGATCCTGAGCATCCAGGGAAAGAACTTGATAATCCCACACCAGACGTACCCCTTCTACACCACTGGTTCGCGCTTTCAAAACAGCGGAGTCACCCATGCGTAGAGAGCGATGATAGCGAATAGACAAATCGACAACGGGTAACTCGCAACCTAGAGCCACTAGATCGGCATATTGAATACCCAGGGTTTGTAGATAGGCAACCCGAGCCTCTTCCATCCAGGCAACATAGGCTCCGTGCCAGGCAATGCCTCCGTAGTCTGTGTGGTGGGGGTAGACGTGGATGGGATATTCGAACCAACCGTCGTCTGTGACCTGAAACGCCCGTTGGATGGCCGCAGTGGAGTTGAGTGTCGGCTCCATAAAATGACCTGAAATATTACTAAACGTTGCAAGGGGTGGATTTTCCACATCAATTTTTACATCATTTGTGCGTCACCTCAGGGTCTTCGCGTAAGCTGGAAATCGTGCCTATGAAGGCTTTCATGCGTGTTGAGTAATGTTTTGGTGCGGGCTCTGCCGTTTAACGGTGGCTCAGAGTGCCAGAATCATCTCCTTTACTCCCACGCGGTTCCTTTGCGATTAGCAAAACGTTTTAGACCTTACGGCTTAAGGCTTTTCCAAGATACTTATTTGCGAGAGGAATTATGCTAGAGCGGATTGAAAAGATCTTGTTGGCCGATTCAGGGACGGGCCAGACGGAAGAAGTGCTCAAGATGCTAATGGAAATCCCCAGTGTGCAGGCGGCATCCGTAACCGTTTTGCATGTGGTTCCTCCTCAGGTAACCACCGAGGGAATGACCAATCGGCTTGAGGAAGGAGGCAAGATCCTCTCCAGCGCTGTTCAGAATTTGGGTTTAGATCCTCAGCGTGTGGATCCCGTTCTTCGCCAGGGTGACCCTAAAGATATTGTGGTGCGGGTTGCTGATGAAATTGGAGCTGATCTGATCATTATGGGATCTCGAGGTCTCAAGCGGATTCAGTCCATTCTGGAAAACTCTGTGAGCCAGTATGTATTCCAGTTGGCCTCTCGCCCCATGCTGCTGGTGAAGGACGACATTTATGTTAAAAAGATCAACCGGATCATGGTCGCCCTGGATAAATCTGACTCCTCTAAGGACACCTTCAAAGTCGCACTCAATCTAATTAAAGACACCAAAGGCGGACAGTTGGTGCTGGTTCACACGAACCCAGAAATGAAGAAGACAGGCGATATCCTCCCCAACCCCGAACAGGACCCGGTATTGCTTCCGGCGATCGCCGAAGCCAAACGTTTGGGCGTGAGCTATAAAGCGGTTGCTCCCGAAGGCAAGCCTGGTGAGCGTATTTGTCAGATTGCCGAAGAATTGAATGTAGACCTGCTGGTGCTGGGTTCTCCTGATCGCCGCCCTTCTATTGCTAAAGGTCTACCTGACCTGGATCGGCTCTTGGGCCAATCCCTCTCAGACTATGTGCGGGTCTATGCCAACTGCCCGGTGCTGCTAGTTCGTGACCCCTCCTAACCCAAAATTTTTCGTGGGTTTGCCCCACGAAAAATTACTCCAATATGTGGGGGGAGAGATGGATCGAATTCGTCTCTCCCCCCACATGTTCTCCATTAGGTAACCTGAGTTTGGGTTAAGGGCGTTTTCGAGTGCCGCGCAACGCGCGGCACTCGAAAACGCTTATTTTGGCGTGCGCTTTGCGCACGCCAAAATAAGCACTGCAGCTTATCCCGAACTGAGGTTAGGTACAGGCTTTCTCTAGCACCATCATTGCCATCCGGGCTCAACCTTCTATCCAGTGGCTCATCAATAGATCTGGCGATCGCTGTAGGATAGTAATAGGAAACTTCTTTCTACGTGTCAGATCCTTGGGGATCATCTTTATGGGACGCTCATAGCAATCCGTTGACACAATTCTTAGAATAGAGGGATGATCGGGTTACGTTCCTTAACTTTTGTGGTCACGGCACCCCATGGCATTTGAGCTTATTTCCCTGGAGACCGTCCAGGAGTTGGTCCACGAATACGGTTACTGGACAGTTTTTGTCGGAATTCTGCTAGAAAATACAGGGCTTCCAATCCCTGGTGAAACTATTACCGTCGTAGGCGGTTTTTTAGCAGGCAATGGGGATTTAACCTACCGGGGTGTACTGCTCTGTGCGATCGCCGGAGCCGTTTTGGGAGATAACTTTGGCTATTGGCTGGGGGTAGCAGGTGGCTGGCCCCTGGTAATGCGCATCGGTCACCTATTTCGTATCAGTGACGAAAAGTTATTAGAAGCCAAGACAAAATTTAGCGAAAATGCTGCAAAAGCAGTTTTTCTTGGGCGGTTCATTGCTTTGCTGCGGATTTTCGCGGGTCCTCTAGCAGGCATCACGGGTATGCCCTATGTTGAGTTCTTCTTCTGCAATTTAGCGGGAGCCATGATCTGGGGGTTTGTTACTATCTCCGTGTCTTACTTCGTTGGGCAAATGGTGCCTCTGCAGAGGTTGCTCGCATTAATGACCCAATTTGGGCTTGTAGCAGCCGTTGTGCTGGTGGCGGCGATCGCGCTTCCCATTTGGCTAGAAAGCCGTACCCAGCAGCAACCTAGCGAAGACTAATCAACTGTTTATATAAAAAGAAGGTGGATGCTTTGCATCCACCTTCTTTTTTGTCAGCAATTCTCAGCTTTGAAACCCGAAAATAGCCCGCCGAAGGCAGGCTATTTTCGGGTTGGATTCCAAAATGAGAATTGCTGCTTTTTTGTAAGAGAACTTCAAAACCCAGCTTTTGTGATGTATTGAGATATGCGGGATAACCTAAGGTTGCGCATTTTCATAAGCGCTCTGTGCGTAAGTGCGGAAGCGCTCCAGGTCTGCATGGATGGTGGATTCGACTACCCGTCCTAAAAACAGGTTATCCATCAGCTTGCCCAGGATGCCGGGAATACCATACGAAATGGTGAGCTTAACGATGCTGCGATCGCTTCCCCGGTCATAGAAGCGAATGGCTCCTCGATTAGGCAAGCCATCTACGGATTCCCATTGAATGATTTGATACTTTGTCAGTTTAGTAATGCGAGAGAGCCAACTAAACTCAAATCCGCCCGAGGCCAGCTTCCACCGGGAAAGGCTGGGGTCCTCTTCTAACACTTTGACCGAGTCAATCCACTTCATCCAACGGGGCATCTGCTCCAGATCTGACCACAACTCCCAGACTTGCTGCACAGGAGTTTCCACTTCGATCTGTACGGTGTGTTCGAGCCAGTCAGTCATGGGAAACAGCGGGTAGAGGTGGATGAATGAAGGTAATGTCTGGAAAAAACACCTGAAAAATTAACCTCTAAAGTAAAGGGAGGTTGCCACTTCCTGCATGGAGCGCTGAAATGGCAACTTAAATCCTAATATCGGAACAGCCCTTCTCCCTGAACCTGGTAACCAGTCGGCTCCAAAATAGCCGCTGCTGCCTGCTTACCGGAGATTGTGGCCCCCTCCATACTATCGATGTAGTCCTGAGCTGTGTAACTTCCCGCCAGGAAAAAGTTGGGGATCGGTGTTTTTTGAGATGGGCGGTAAGGCTCCATCCCGGGTTGTTCCCGGTAAAGGGATTGGGCCAGCTTCACCACATTGAACCAGGTCATGGTGAGCTCACGGGATGAGGGGAATAGATCATGAATCTGCTTGAGCGCATGCTGAGCAATGTCCTCATTACTCATTTTGATGAAGGGATCGCCGGGGGTTAGCACGACCTGCATCAGTGAACCCTGTCCCTCGCGGTAATAGTTCTTCGGGCTAGAGAGCGCCAAATCGGAGAAACAGGAGAAATCTGCATCAGCACTATAGAGCAGGTTATCAATCCCTGCCGCATGGTTCACTTGCTTGCGCTGCTCATCGTCCTCCATTTCAGTCACCCAGCCATCAAAGCGTAGCTGAACAGTTACCACAGGAACGGCTTCTAACTTATAAATGTTGTCAAATTGAGGCCACTGTCGCCACTCCGAAGGGAGGAGCCGATGAATGCCCGGTACGTCACAGGCTGCCAGGTAAGCGTCAGCGGTGACAATTTCTTCAGAGTCACCGTTGGCGATCGCCAACCCTGTCACCCGCGTCTCACCGTTCTGCTCCTCAAACAGGATGCGTCGGGTTTGGCGGCGGGTATGAACTTTCGCGCCCCGTTCTTGAATGTAGTTCAGGATGGGCTTGTGCAAATACTCATCCGGGGAACCTGCCAGCATATTCAGCCGGGATGCTTCTGTTTTGGCAGCAAACATCATAAAAATGGTGAGCATACACCGGGCAGAAATGTTCTCGGTATCAATAAATCCGAGAGCAAGGGCAATGGGATCCCACATGCGCTTGAGGCTGTGCTGAGATCCTCCATGCTGCCGGAACCAGTCAGCAAAGCTAATATCGTCCAGCGCCCGGATCAGTTTCATGGCCAGGTCATAGTTGAGCAGGCCTGGAACGATGGGACTGGTCCCGAGGGCGATCGCATTCTGAATCTTGTCTTGAAGAGTTAACTGGCCTGTGGTGAAGAAGGCTTTCAGGCCGTGGAAAGGAGCCCCAATCAGGAAGCGAAAATCGAGGGTGCCAATATCACCGCCACGATTAATAAAGGTGTGGACATGCTCCTTGGGCAGCAGGTTTTCAAAAGCACCGACCCGCTGCATCAGAGCAAACAGGTTGTAGTAGTTGTTGAAAAAGACATGCAGCCCCATTTCAATATGGTTGCCGTCTCCATCAACCCAACTGCCCACCTTACCGCCAATGAAGGTGCGAGCCTCAAAAATCTCGACCTCATGGCCTGCATCGGATAGTTCTACCGCTGCGGCCAACCCCGCCAACCCCGCGCCTACGATTGCAACACGCATCGAATCAATTGTCCCTTTCAGATTCTTTACGTATTGTAATGGAGCGATCGCCCCTTTTATTCCCATGCCATTGACTATTGCTATGACCGGGTTAGTTAGGACGTTAGAGGCTATTGAATGCATTGCCTACCATAGCTTCTAACGTCCTAACTAACTATAGAGCGCGCTTTAAAGCTTGCTGGAAGGGCCTTTTCTTCGTACGCGAGGCCCACGAAAAAACTTTTCAGGGATAGGCCATCAATTTCCCGTTCTGCGATCGCTCAATTACGCCGAAAGATCGCGGAGTTGCGATTTTGGGTCTTCCCTTTCAGCAGATAGACTCGCATGCTGCCCTTTCCCTTAACGCTGATTTCTCCCCGTTCTTCCAGGTCATAGCGCTTCTTAAGCCGCTGATAGACAGACTCTGTGACCTGGATACCGCCGGGCACACTGTAGGCTTCCATGCGGCTGGCGGTGTTCACAGTATCACCCCACAGGTCATAGATAAACTTTTTGACCCCAATAACTCCAGCAACCACAGGCCCCGAGTTGATCCCAATCCGCATCTGAAAAGGACGGTCCGTGATCTCGCTGAAACGAACGATCGCCTGCTGCATATCCAGAGCCATATCGGCGATCGCCTCTAAGTGATCTGCCCGCTCAATGGGTAACCCTCCTACGACCATGTAGGAGTCTCCAATGGTTTTGATTTTTTCTAAGCCATGGGTCTCTGCCAGAAAGTCAAACTCCGAAAAAATCTGATTGAGTAGATTGACAATCTCGACAGGCGGACGACCCGCTGACATTTCTGTGAACCCTACAATGTCTGCAAACAGTACGGAGACTTCGGAAAATTGCTCTGCGATGGTGCGTTGGTCCTGCTTCAGTTGTTGCGCGACGGCTTCAGGCAGGATGTTGAGCAGCAACCGCTCAGACTTTTCCCGCTCAGCTTCCAGCTCTTTGAGAGCACGAAACTCAGCACGTTGTAGTCGTTCATAGAGAAAAACCGAAATATTGCAGATACTACAGAACCAAAACAGATATAACCAGAGTGAAATATTCCAGTCAGAACCGCTTATCTGCTTGAAATTCAGTACTCCATTGACTACCACATAGTAAGTCAGCACCCCTAGCTGAGCGAGTAGATGCAGCGGCCAGCGCACTGGCATCAACGTCGCCTGCGTAAGAAATACTAACGTCCACGAAAAAATCCCTGGAAAGGCTACTCCTTGCAAGGTGGCCCACAGCTGCTCAGTCAGGGTGATTGACCAGGAAGCTCCCAGAAAGGTGACAGCCGGATAACTCCACCCCAAGCGACTGTTATGGAAAGCCAGCAACCCTGATAGGCACCCAAGAGATGCCGTTGCCATGATCAACCAGGCCAGCCCCTCGTCTGGACGAAAGTTGCTGGGGACTAACCGCAGCATAATAAAGGTAAGGTAGGCTGTGATGGCAATTTTTAACGTTAACCCCAGCCGCCGTCGAAGAAACTGCTGTCGCCAAATTACGTAGTCCTTCTGTTCCACAGGAAACAGCATTTTCATGGCCTGTTCCCAGAGCACCCGAATTCGTTGAATCAACGGTTTTACCTTCACGAGTACCCTTCCGCAGTTTTAGAAGAACAGGGATGAACCTGTCTTTACAATAGCGATAGCTGATCCAGAATCAATAGAAAAAAATAACTATCCCTGCTTCCGTCATTTTCATTAGCCTTGGGGTGGTTCTCGACGTTTAAAGGGGTAGGGTTTCAACCCCCGCCCTCCTTGAGCTTCATTAGGCCTGGGGTGGTTCTGGATAAGGTGATAGGTTGAGCGATCGCTGAAGTTGTATCAACTCATCTCGGTGCGCTTTAACGGTCAAAACATTCACCAGAGAGGAGGCATCTGTCTGAACTGCTTCTACCTGAAGGGCTACCCGTTCCCGCCGCCCGGCCTGTTTCCAGTAAAATACTCCTGCTACTGGCGCTAATAACGTGAGCCCTGGCAACACTAACCGTGCTGACGGAAATAGAATGGCCAGAACAAGCGTCAGACAAAGCAACCCCACTCCTGCTAAGGCACTCAGGAAAATCGCTAGAAACCAACTGGGGCGTACGGTTCCTTCGTAAATCACTTGATTCGTAGCTGCATCTACTGTGGCAATCTGATAGGCCCGCTCCGTGAAATACTGCTGTAAGGTTTCTAGAAAAGAAGTTTGCTCCCCTTCGGCTATGAGCTTGACCACTTCTGTTCGGTCTTTGACTGAAGCCCGAATGAAAAAGAATAGCCCTACGGCAAGCAGCAGGGTTAGCAGTACTGTTGAGGCAAGGACAGGAATATCCATTGGTAGGAAGCCGAGGCACTAAAGGTATTTGGTAATAATCTGGCCTAACTTGAGGCTAGTTCTCTTTACCGCACATCCCTACTTTACGAGATTTTGCCAACTTCCTCATGTCCTCAGCCTTTTATTTTATGCCAATAAAGTAAAAGGCAGCTCGATGATAAAGCTAAGATATTTCTCCTTTAAATCCAGAAGTCATTCTACATTCTAGGCGCTTGCATCTCTCTTAAGGGAGATTTCTGTCTCAAGTTGTATACTTTTGTTTATGGAGTATGGTAATTTTGCATATATTGCTGTTGTTTAACTTCTATTTCTGAAATGGAAGTTAAGCATTCCTGGGATTGTCTGGTTCGAATGCTTCGATATGAATCAGTACATTCGTCTTTGAGAACAACCTTGATTAAATGCATGCGTAAAATGCATGCTTTTTGAATTCAAATTGGCAATAGTAAGGGGGTAGAGACTATGTTCGCCTCTCTACCCCCGGAATAAGTCACACATTGCTACAAGTGTGCCGTTCAGTTTTTTGAAGTCAGCATTAAGAGCGGCGATTTTTATCTATCTTTCGGTAGACTTTCGCCATCCTGTTGGTTTAAGAACGGCATGACTTTAATAGACAATGAGCCCGTGGTCATAAAGATATCCACGAAGAGCTGTTTTATCTTTTGCCTTGATTCTCAAGAAAAGTTGAGTTACTCCGACGGTTTATGAGCTGACGAGTTGGTTATCTTTTTTTTTGGCGTAATCACTCCATAGTGACGCCAACTCTTGAGCTTTTTGTCTCCAACTGGATGTGATTTGGTACATCCGCCGAGGTCGTCCTCGACCTTCAACCTTTTTCCAGTAACCCGTGATGGCGTCAGCGTCTTCAAGGAACTTTAATGCGCTGTAGAGAACAGTATCCGAAAGACGGTAACTAGGATACTCTGTCTCCAGTAACTGAATCAGTTCTGTCCCATAAGAGTCATGCTCCAGCAATACAGCGAGAACATAACACACAGCAAGTTCTTTATTGAGGTAGAACGGCGGTGGGTTTTGGAAGAATCGATAGATTTGATCCAATGTAGTCATAACCAATGTGTCCAGGATGGCTCACTCAGAATTGACAGTCCCAAGGGGGCATTTTGAAAATGGGATTTTGCCGTTGAAGATCAACGACGAAGGGAGATACTAAGGAGAAAGACCTTAGGTAGCGCTTACAGGGTGGGGGCTTCCTGAAGCCTTAGGCTCAAACAGATGTCATTGTAGTAACTTAAAGCCTACAACTGCGTACCGTGTGAAATTCACAAACCAGTGGTTTTCACAGGGTGGCCGTATTGATTACTGGCTCTACGAGGCGATTACATCCCCTCATCAGGTGAATTAGAACACTCGACTAGGAAAACACGTTTAAGTCGTTTTCCGGGATGACGCCGACTAGCATTCATTTCGATTCTAATCCCTGGACAAATTTTCGTCTGTCAAACCCAAGGCATATTTTCTGGCTTCTGTCAGATTTTCGAACTGGGAAACGGCTGGTAACACGCGAACCCTCATATTAAAGTAAATCTTTGACAAAAGGATTTATAGTGTGACAATTTCTTCAGTGTCGCTTAAGTGAACGAACTGCTCTGTCCTTGACATAACTGATGCAGGCCTAATAGCAAAGATAAGGGTGAGCATTTGCTCATGAAATACTACGAATGAGAGTCCTAAAACGTGACGTGCTCATCGCTATTTCTTAAAACATTCAGTAGAAGGGCTTTAAACCAACCCGGCGCGTAATGCAACAACAGCTGCCTGAACGCGATCGTCTACGGCTAATTTATTCATGATGCCACGCACATGGGTTTTTACAGTGTTAGGGCTGAGATAAAGTTCGGCAGCGATTTCAGGGTTGCTACGCCCTTCAACCATCAGCTTGAGCACTTCCACTTCCCGTTGAGAAAGTTGGGCGATCGCCGCTGAATCCACTTCCTGGCTCGGAGTTTTCAGGTGCTCAACCACCAAACGGGCAACGGCCGGGTCGAGATAACTGGCACCATCTCGAGCGGCATCAATGGCTGTTAGCAGACGTTCTACCGTTGTGCCTTTGACGCAATAAGCGTCAGCTCCACTGGAGAGAGCTGCAATTACTTCATTCTCTGTTGTATGAGACGTCAGCATAACTACTCGGGTGTTGGGCAGTTCAGCTTTAATCCGCTCAGTGGCGGCGATGCCATCCAAACGGGGTAAGCCGATGTCCATTACCACAATGTCAGGCTTCAGTTTTTTGGCTTCTTCTACGGCCAGGTAGCCATCATCAGCACGACCAACGACCTCTAAATGGGGCTGGCTTGTGAGGGATTGCTCCAGGCCCAATTGCATCATTGGGTCATCTTCAACAATTAAAACTCGGAGAACCTGGGCCGAATCGCTCATTATGTACTCCCCTAAAGAGCAGACAGAAACCAGTTTTGATTGTAGAGTCAGAACGCAGAACAGGATAGGGGGCGTCTAGGGTAGAAGGAATAGGGGGAGGGGGCTTCTGGGTAGAACGCTTGTGCTGAAGGACTTGTCAGTCTATCCCAATGATTTTTCCTCACAACTATTTTTATGAAGCCAACGTTAGGCAGTACGACCCAAAGTGTTCACCTGTGTTTGCATGTCATACATATGAACAGGACTTACGCATTTGTGTTGTGGGTGGGGTGCTTTGCACCCCACCCACAACACAAATGCGTAAGTCCTGATGAATAAGAACATAGCCGAAGATGCGTATTACACGTCTGACGTCAACTCATACAAACTGCGTTTGTGATGGATCGGTGAGCATGATTAAACACAAGACCCAAGATGTTTTGCCGTTAGCCTCGCGAGCAATACAATATCTTAGGTTTGATGTCTAATGCTTGCTTTAAAGCACGCGTGAGTATCTTGGGTTGTAAGTTGAGATAGGGTTGAGCAGGCTAAGTGCTCAGCCTGCTCAACCCAGCCCTCTAAAGGTCATTTGAGAGCTTCTTAATATTTTCTATCATCCCTGTTATCACTGGCTTTCAGGCTTCTATTCTAAAAGCTGAACGTTTAACACCCACGTTTGAGCCA
>NZ_JAMPLB010000030.1:0-92242 GCF_039962325.1 Leptolyngbya sp. PL-A3 | reverse complement strand
GTCGTTTGCTCAGTTGTTTGAGTAACCCCGATTCGCCCAGAATATCCTCTGGCGTCTGACAGTCTGCCAACAGCTCATCGAGCATCTCATCCACGCGGTTAGTCTCTTTTTTCTTTCGTGCCATGATGCGGTCTCCTGAATTAAGGGGATTTTAGACCGCTTACACAAAATCCTGATCACTCTCCATGTCTCAATTCAGTAAGGTATAGGAGAGAAATGTGGGATAAAGTCGCTTATTGCTCTCCCATACCTCACTAAATTAGGAAAGGATACACGTGTGAGTAAGCAGTCATTACAGAAACATTTATGGGCTACTCTCTGGAATGCGATCGCCCTTAAAGCCAATCTCTACGACAATGCTCGCAACACACCGAGAAACCATCGCATTGCTTTGACGATTGTTCTGCTAGCAGCGCTCTCTCATATGCTAGGAAGTTCGGTTATTTTATTGATCAATCGAGCTAGTGGTCAGGCTTTCTTCCTGGCACTACTCATCGACGGGTTAAGTATTATTTCAGGATATTACTTGTGGACATTGGTCATTCTAAAAGTGGGCCAATGGCTGAAGCCCATTGACCCAACCTACGGAGATCTGTTGAGCCCTATAGGGTTTGCCTATGCTCCACAAGTCTTCAACTTCCTAACCCTAATTCCGCTTTTAGGTCGTCCCATTGAGTTAGTCCTGGCAGCCTGGAGTTTGTTGGCCGCTATTGTTGCTACTCGCGAAGGGTTAGATATTAAAACACGTCAAGCTGCCCTGATTTGTATTCTTGGCTGGGTTCCTATTCAGATAGCGATCGGATTTATCCAATTACTTGAACAAGAAATAGCCAACACTTTTTGAGAATTTATCCAGTGTTTTGACTTTTGAGCAAGTATCCACAAGGATATGCGTTCCAGCACAACTAAAGTTGCTGTGATACCGACAGCGAGGCCAAAAAGAATTAAATTATTCTCATTCCCAACTCGCAATGCAAAGCTCAGCGATGTTGAAACCGCAGGTGGATGCACCACATCCATTAAAATCATGAGGATAATTGTCAGTACCATAGCGCATCCAGCAGCCCAATAACCTGGCCCTAATAATAGACTTAATCGGAAATAGTGTAGGCTAAAAGCCAGGTACAGAGGACAAGGACAGGGTAAGGACGATGCTGAGCTACCCCAAAGTGCAAAACAAACCACGTGTGCTGCAAAGCTTGACTGGGCTGAGCGTGAGCGAGTTTGAGCAATTATGGGTGAGCTTTGAGCGAGCATGGCAAGACTATTTAGGAGATTTCCAGTAATGAAATTACCCCCAGAATGTTGGTGCTGTGCCCGCTTCGCGGGCACAGCACCAACATTCTGGGTAAATTCTTATGCAGAAACCTCCTTAGAGCACCATCACATTCAGATCCCCAGAGCCAGACGCTATGGTGGGGGACGCAAGGCACAATTGCAGGATACCCGAGATAAGTTGCTGTTCATCCTGGTTTACTTTCGCCTGTATCCCACGCAGGAGGTGCAAGGGTTTCTGTTTGGCATTGGGCAACCTCAGGCGCACGATTGGGTGCATAAGCTCACGCCGATTCTGAATCAGGCCTTGGGATATGAGCAACAACTGCCCGAGCGTCGTCCCTGGCGGTTAGAGCGGGTGCTCCAAGAATGTGTGGGTTTGGAGTTGATCATAGATGCCACCGAACGACGTATTCCTCGCCCCAAGGACAAAGATGAGCGCAAGCAGCATTACAGTGGGAAAAAGAAAACCTTTACGGTGAAGAATCTGCTCATCAGCCAGCGTCAAGGCAAGGTGTTGTACCTGAGTGACACCTACGAAGGGAAGAAACATGACAAAGCGATTTGTGATGAGGAGGATTACCGTTTTCCCGAAGGCACCCAGTTATGGAAAGACACCCGCTTTCAAGGCTATGAACCCGAAGGTGTAAAGACGCATCAACCGAAGAAGAAACCCCGCAACGGCGAATTGAGCGAAGCAGACAAAGAGCGCAATCAGGAGATCTCACGGGAGCATGTCCAAATAGAGCATCACATTGGAGGCATCAAGCGGTGCAACATTGTGGTGCATCCGCTGAGGACCCGAACGGATCACTTTACCGATACGGTAATGGAGGCTGCTTGTGGCCTCCACAACTTCCGACTGAGTCAACGGCAACTAGCCGTTGCCTAATTGAAAGAGAGATGGAAAGAGCGAGCCCTTTTCCGTTAATCCACCTCCTTATTTCCGATTAAGTCTATTAGATAATCAATCGCAATTAGATAGCACATAAATTCTGATAAGCAACTTTCAAAGAAATGAGCGAAAAAGATTAAAGTATACTTAAGCATCTATCATACTCAGCAAATCCACTTAATACCTTGTCAGGGGACATTCGAGAGATCCGTCCACTCTGTGCGCTGTCTTGGTAATGATTACTCCAAAACCTCATCGTCGCAACACTCATGCCCAGCCGTTTCAATTGGAGAGCGATCGCTTTTTGAGCCTTTCGCTGGATATGATTTGCGTCATCAGTCACGATGGTTATTTCCAATATCTTAATCATCAGTGGGAAGAAGTTTTGGGCTTTTCCAAAACGGCGTTACTTGGTCATTCCTGGACAGAATTTATCCATCCCGATGATCAGAAATCAGCGCTCAATCACCTATATATTCTTTGTTCACAATCCATCTCTTCTGGCCACCTGATATTTGAGAATCACTATCGTTGCCGGGATGGTAGTTATAGGTGTTTTTTGTGGAATGCTGAATTTTGCCCAGAACAACAAACAATTTATGCTGTTGTTCGAGATATTACCGAATTTGAAAAATCCCGACATGCGCTGCGAGAAAGTGAAGAACGATTTCGTTATCTAGTTGAGAGCGTTAAGGATTACGCTATTTATATGCTCGACCCTAATGGCAACGTGATTAGCTGGAATCCTGGTGCCGAGCGAATCAATGGCTATACTGAAGCAGAAATTATTGGTCAATCTGTAGCGCAATTTTACCTGCCAGAAGATGTACGTGCGGGTAAACCCGCTTACGAATTGCAGGTCGCAGCAACCGTTGGGCGATTTGAAGACGAGAGTTGTCGGGTACGCCGTGACGGTTCTCAGTTTTGGGCACACGCTGTTGTCACAGCATTGAAGGATAAGCAAGGACAGTTGCGTGGGTTTGCCAAGGTAACTCGTGACATTACGGAACGAAAACAAGCTGAAGCCGCTTTGCAAAAAGCATACGATGATCTGGAACAACGAGTTCAGGAACGAACTGCTGAGTTACTAGAATCCAATCGCCTGCTGCGACATGAAATTGTGGAACGCCAGCAAGCAGAAGCCGGATTGCGCCAATCAGAAGCGCAATTGCGCCAACAAACTCAACAGTTACAACAAGCCTTGCAGCAATTAAAACAAGCTCAAGCGCAACTGGTACAATCTGAAAAAATGTCGAGTTTGGGGCAGTTAGTGGCGGGAGTTGCCCACGAAATTAATAATCCAATCAATTTTATTTATGGGAATATCGGCTATGCAAGTCAATATGCTCAAGATTTACTATACGTGCTGACGTTATATCAACAGTCTTTTCCTCAGCCTACTCAAGAAATTGAGGAAGCTCTTTCAGGGATTGATCTGCATTTTATCTTGAATGATTTACCAAAGTTGCTAAACTCGATGCAAGTGGGTGCCGATCGCATTCGTCAAATTGTTCTTTCTCTACGCAACTTTTCTCGGCTAGATGAAGCAGAGAAAAAGCCTGTAGATATTCATCAAGGTATCGATAATACGTTGATGATTTTGCAAAATCGCCTTAGTCCACAGTCTGCGTTTCCCACAATTACGGTTTGCAAAACCTATGGTGACTTGCCTCTGGTTGACTGCTATGCAGGGCAACTCAATCAGGTATTTATGAATATTTTAAGTAATGCGATCGATGCTTTAGAAGAACGAACTCACTTTAATCAGCAGCTTAAATTGAAAGATGATACTATCATTTCCACATCTTCTTCTGAGTTATGCTGTCCCCTGCCAAGCATTCACATTAAAACAGAACAACTCAACTCTGAGTGGATCGCCATTCGTATTACAGACAACGGATTGGGAATGACTGAGCAAGTCAAACAACGCTTGTTTGATCCCTTCTTTACGACAAAACCTGTTGGTAAAGGAACAGGTTTAGGACTATCGATCAGCTACCAAATTGTGGTGGAACAACATGGTGGAAACCTCAAGTGTCAGTCTGCTCCTGGGCAGGGAACAGAATTTGCGATCGAGATTCCAATCAAATCTAGTTGCTCCACACTGCTTATGACGACCAAGTTCACCGACTACAGAGGATTTTAAAATCTCCACCGACTATTTAACACGCTCGCCATTTTCTCAAGCCCGTTCTGCTTGCTGTCGGAAATTGGGCCGGAACGAACAAGACAGCCACGTTAAGACTGTCCCAGAACAATTCAAAGCACTGATAGTAGACGGTGATCGGCTGACCATAAATCCAGACGGTGGTTCTGAGGCCGGCTGTTGGCCGTACAGATTGCAGAGGAACCTTGCTGCCCCACCGGCGTGGACGGTTTTCGCCTGTGCTTGCTAAGACACGGATTGAGCGCCGCATATGCAGCCGTGGAAATTCGCCCTTAACACCAATTGAGCGCTTCTGGAAGTCTTTCAAGAGCCACCTCAAAAACAAAGCTTCTCGTCCTTACAAGCATTACGGGAGTACGTCCAAGAGTTATTTGACCAAATCACCTACGAACAGGTGATATCTATTGCGTCTTACGATTTCATTTTGGAAGGTCTTTCTATGCAGCTTCATATTGAATTGGTATAAGCAATGCCAATAGGGGCCTATTCCCCAAGCAGTTGTAAATAGACAGAAAAAACTGGGCCCTTCAAATCAAGCAATAAACAGCATGTCTTATCTGCGATTGCTCCATATCAATCGCCCGTACAAAATTTCTATTATTACAACAATGAGAAAACTTATGAGAACTTATGATGGGATTAGAAAATTTCTGAAATTTACTGGATTGCTCTGGAGAGAAAGGCATGATTGATGGAATTGACTAGCTTGTTTTGCTATATAAGAATCAGGATGAATCTATGAAAGCATTTCTTGAAAGTACCTTGTTTATTTCTCCGGAAGCTGTTCAATTAAGGAATCAAGAAATGATTGCTCTCTATGCGATGAATCGCTTGAACTAGCCAAAGAATTAGTTGATTTATCCTGAGGGAATTTTCAGCAACGAAATTACTTTCATGATGTGAGCGCTTTTGGACACAACACAATCAATAGCCTCAAATTTTACACCTCTCTAAAATCAAATTCTGGAAGCCCTATTTTTCGTAACGAGAAATGGGATTTCCAGGGTTTAGTGTAAGGCCTAGGGCTGCTACTACTCATCATATTTGGGGTTAATGAACTATATCCACTGCTATTGATGTCTTGTACTAAACTGCCAATACCGTTGCTATCTACTTGCCATGGCGATCGCCTCAATTTTCACCAAAACTGGGAAGATCCCAGAACTAATGTCGTATCTGTAGCCAACTAATCCTATGGCGCAACGTCCAGGGCCGAAAGGCTCGCTACAACCTCGACTGGAGTCTGCATTCATGCCCACCTGCGGCGATCGCCCCCGACCGGGAACGTTGCTATAAAGCCTTCTCAAACAGGAACTCGATATGGGTTTTGAGCGACATCTGGGTGCATCAGATTAATCGACGACCACGCAGACGCCGGCATCTGTTCTGACAACTAACAAACTCAAAGAAAAACCACGCTAGCCAGGGGTACGCCTCTGGCCTTTTTGTTGAAAGGCGATCGCCTCTTCCCCACTAACTCCCAGCCATTCTATGATTTACGATAATGTCTCTATCGGAAGGAGCGCACTTCGAAACTCAGGTTCTCTTGCAACGATGGAGCGATCGCTATGAGCAAAACCACGCTGAGATGGACGATGTTGTGCAGTATTATCTTTCCTTGGGGCAAAATTGGTGTTTATTCCATTCGAATTTCTAGAAATTGTCGCGAAGGGATTGCAAGTTCTGACTCAACTGCAAGAGACCTTTGCGAGTCCAAGTTTTTACAGTGCCCAGTGGAGCATCCAGAAATTGAGCAATTTCTGCCTGACTTAAATCTTCAAAATAGCTCAGCTCCAGAACTCGCCGCTGCATTAATTTGGTGTGTTGGCTTAGAATCTGAAAAATGCATAAGTGAACTCCTTGTGAATTGCCTTGAGATAGAATTAGTGAGCTATAGCACGATTTGCAAGGATTGAAAGGCTTATCATGCAGCGATCGGATTCGCTTCAATCAATTGCGTCTCGCTAGCTTCAAAAGGATCTAACGGTGTTGAATGAGAAAGATAAACACTGGATGATTCTTGATGAGCCAATTGCTTATCTTTACTGAGAGGATAGTGGAACGTGATTGCTGTATTGTTAGAACACCATTCCAATTCAGGTTGCGTCAATTTTGTCAGTAGAATGGTTAGCGTACTCTCAGGAATTTGCAGCACTTGAGCAAGGCAATCGATCCTGATAGGATAGCCCCACTCTGTATCATGTCCAGTTGCTTCTGCTGCTAAATCCTGCCAAGCATCAAACATCGCTAATACACAAGCACAATAGTTGACAGTATGAGCAGATGTATGGCGATATCGAGTTGCTTTTTAGTCTGGTACATCTTTTTCATGATTGTGATTCCTATGATTAAGTAAATGTAGGTTTGAGTCCAACTGGATGATCGTTTTGCTCATGTCTTTGTTGGTTGCTTGGATTACATTTACAACCATAAGCTAGAACTCAATGAGGGTCAGCCCTGGTAAAGCGAGGAGATCGGCAAGCAGAAAGCGAGGAAAAGCGAGGTCGGTAACTTTCTGTTGAGGTAAAAGGCCAAATGATTCCTAAATCTGAAAAAATCTTTCGACTCTTCAATCCCCATAATCCAACCGTTATACCCAAATCTTCTAATTGGAGTAGCCGTCACCACGCTATCGGGTACTGGTTTCTCACTCCTGATCCAGCTTATGTGCCTCTAAGCGGTCTGATAAATTTTCTGGAAGCTGATCTACTTCCGTTTGCATTGATTTTGGCAGCATAACGGGACGCGACCCGGCAACCACTACTGCGATCGTGCTGGATGCCCTGGAAAAAACGGGGCAATGGAAAATTTTTACAATCCCTGAGAAGCAACACACCTATTTTGCCTTCGTAAGCGGCAATTTGTTTCCATCAACCTCGACGGTGTCCTCGGATGAAAGAAAGTGCACGACGACCTTCGCTGTGACGGTGTGCTGGACGCCATCATGCTCAAGGCTGCCCTCAAGAGTGATATCGTGCGGAAGGATGCGCGACTTGCTAGCCACTTCTTTCCCATCTATCAATAACTTGAGAGTCTTGTTCCAGTTGTTACGCACTAGTTCGATGCTGTGCCCTTCATATGTACCAATATAGTGATCTCCTGTGATAGCCATAAATGCGTCATCCTGCCTGCAAGTGGCTTACCTACAAAATGTTATAGAGTTTACGTGTTGAAGCTGCCAGATCTGAGTATCTCAAATCGTGACTTTTCTGTAATTCTTCATTATTGCAATTCTTCTCTTTTTATCTTTTTTGAGATAAATTGAATTAGCTCCTGCAATTTTGGGTACCCAGGTTTTAGTAGGCCTGAGCAACTCTAATCGCCGCTTGCCAGCCCTCAGCGTCCTCCACCACCCAGGCAGCAGCGTCCGTTCCCTCGGGGGTCTGAAACCGCACGTAGAGGAGTTTACGTCCCAGAATCCGTTTCCCTAAATGGGCATTGACTAGGCGCACCTGCATGATCTGCGGCAGCGGAATACTAATATTACCCCGTGGAGCAAATTGACTGAACCACAGTTCCTCCGGAGTCAGAACCAGTACGCCGTTGCCGCGAATTTGTCCCCGACCCCGGGATTCTAAGCCAAAGAAATTCGCCGTCATTTCTGATCGCAGGATTTGTTGTGTGGGAAAGCGGGCTTGCATGCGTTCCCGTCCTGTGGTCTCCAGTTGCCGCGAGAGTAGGGTGAAAAACAGTGCTAGCAAACCTCCAACACCGATAATGATTCCAACTGTAATCAATAGTTCCAGCGTTGAATCGTTCATAGGATCATGCCATTCTCTAACGTCAAAGTTAACGTGCTCCGCTGTTGCTAGGTCTCTATGACTCGGCTGATTCAGCGGCTGCTTGGCAATCTGGCAGCGGCGAAACGCGTAAGATGGATCAACCGTGCCAGCAGCACAGGCAATGCTGAGATAGAAGCAATCGTCACTGCAGGCTAGATCCTGAGAGCAAAAATGTTCCTGGGTAATCACGACTTCTACTGGAGTACAGGAAACTTCCACAATTGCTCGATCAATCATTATCTCGCGCTGTAGTTGTGGAAGCATTTGGTATCTAACGGGCAACGGTATGAGTGATGTGATGTTTTGGAGCTGAGAAGGAGTAACGTTTGTCGTTTTGCTAAGAATGAGAGTGTTCATGGGAGCGAGTAAGGTATTTGTCATTCGTTGTTAGCTATTAGTGATTAATAATCAGTGGTTAGTAGACTACTAACAATTAACAACCCCTCAGGCCGCTTGAAAAACGTTAGCTGTATTACTCAACCATTGCAGATGTTGGGGCAAGAGTTGGGCTAAGTTGTAATGGTGCAAAATTGTTTGTCTTGCTTGCTCCCGTACATCGATGAATTGAGCCCGATGATCCAGCACCTCATCGACGCGGTCAGCGATCGCAGTGGGTGAAAAGAAATCAACCAATAATCCATTGCTGCCGTCTATAATCACTTCTCTAACAGGCTCGGTATTAGAACCAATGACTAAACATCCTGTTGCCATTGCTTCCAACATGGACCAGGACAACACAAACGGACGGGTGAGATAAATATGAGCAGACGAAGCTTGTAATACTTGAAGGTACTGATTGTAGGGAAGAGAGCCCGTGAAATGAAGACGATCGCGATCTAGAACCAGGCTATCCAACATCAACTGCTTATAGGTTTTACCGTCTGGCAACGCCTTACCGTAAACCACCCGATCATCTCCGACGACCACCACATGGCAGTTGGGTCGACGTGCCTGAATTAATGCCACTGCTTCCATAAATTGGGGAAAGCCCCGGTAAGGCTCCATGCCACGTGTGGAGTAGGTCACCACTTCATCAACGGTTGAAAGATCAAGGCCAATCGTAGGTAGCCTAAGCTTTGCACCTGCTTTGGGCCGAAAGAATGCGGTATCGACGCCATCATGACGCACCGTAATTTTGCTGTGAAATTCTGTTGGGAACTGCTGCCGTTGCCAGGACGTTGGCGATAGGCCGTAATCGCAACTGTAGAGATCCATCAGAATCGGCGCGTTTTTCATCCGAATTCGAGCTTCGGCATCGGCATCCAGTGGATCGGCGGGATCAAAATCTGCATCGCTACCATGAGCATGATAGAACCATTCAAAATAGCAACAGAGTTTGCTTTGCGGAAACAGATCTTTAATAAAGAGTCCCGGTCCCCAACCGGAATGGGCATACACAACATCAGGGATGAAGCCTGCTGCTTTTAATTGTTGTAAACTTCGATAAGCTGCCTGTCCCTGTAGTACTGCACTTTCCAGCGATCGTACATAATGATGAGTCTGCGGATGCACAGGACGCGATTCTTGGTAAATGACTTTATGAACACCCGGAATTCTTCCTTCATGACGGCTCGTTGCAAAGACAACTTGATTGCGTGGATCTTTGCCTAAAACAGTTGCTAGATGGCGAAACTGGGCAGGGAAATTGGAGTGCAAGAATAAGATACGCATCAGAGCTTTCCGTTTTACTAGGGTTGTGGGGTGTCAAGGATCGAACCTAGAATCAGGCAGAGGAGTCAACCACAAGAGCGATAATGTCGCCCTTGTGGTCAATTGCGGTGTCAGGGGTTGCAGAGCCTAGCCATATTTAGCCCTGCGGGTGTAAACGCTAGAGCGAACTACCGGAACAGTAGCTATTGAATTCGCTGACGAGAGCTGTTTCCTGGCTCTGACCTGCCTGAATGGTATTCAGTGCTTGTTTCATTGCTGGCAGGTCTTTTTTCTCGATTGCGGCCGCCTCATCACGCAGTCCTTGATCAGCAGATTTATAAAGTTCCACAAAACGAGTTTGGAATCCTTGCAGTTTCTCGTCACTCAACGTTATCGCTTGCATATCGTTACTCAGTTGATCAAGCTGACCAGCCATATCCATCAAGAGGCTGGGATCTGAACTGGATTCCGCTTTTTGGCCAAACTCTTGACCAAGTGTGGCAGCTTGATTAGCAACAGCGGTCATTTTATTGCACTGTGCAACTTTAGTCTCGCTACAGCTAACGAAGGATACGCTCAGACCAAGCGTAAGCGAGATTACGCTGATGCGTTGTAATGTTAGATTCATGATTGTCTCCAGTGATTTGATAGAATTAAACGCTCAATAGCAAATATTTCGTAACTGAAGTCTGTGTTTCCTTGGAGAATTGACAGAAGGAACTGTGGAAAAGAAACGCGATCGCACTTCAGTAGGGAGGATCTAAGGAGCGATCGCAGCACTTGAAAAAGTACTCAAGTTAACACGATAAAAATCAATTCAACAGACTTGCCCACAGCTCAATACCAGAGAGTGTCTTGGCTCATGATGTAACCACTGCCGGAAACATCTTGCAGAACAGCAATCAGGTCACCATTCAGGTAGATCCCGGTGTCTAGGGCAGATGTTCCAACGCCATAATTCGCAACTCCCCCGGTGTACAAGTTGCTTCCTCTCATGACCAGCTTATCTCCCTCGTAGTTCTTGAAGTCAGCGATCAGCGCATAACTATCACCTAGATAGTTGTATCCATAGAATTCAGATCCTAAGTAGAACTGATCAGCTCCACTACCACCCACCAGGGTGTCAAACTGACCGATGCCACCATCACCGTAATCGAAACCCACAAGCATATCGTTGCCAGCTCCGCCAAGGAGGAAGTCGCTGCCACCTCCAGCGTAAAGAACATCGTCATCGTCCCCTCCATCAAGGTAATCGTTACCAGCTTCACTCAAGAGAACATCACGGCCAAATTCGCCATAGAGAATGTCGTGATCATCGCCGCCGAAAAGGGTATCGTGACCGAAGGAGCCATACAAGAAATCGCTTCCATACTCGCCGTAGAGGATGTCGTTGCCAGCATAGCCGTCAAGGGTGTCGTTGCCAGTCCACCCATACAAGGTATCGTCCCCATAACCACCGAAAATGGAATCGTTGCCACCCCATCCATAGAAGAAATCGTTGCCGTCTCCTCCATTCAGATAATCGTTGCCGTCTCCCCCATCTAGCCCGTCGTTGCCATCGCCGCCAAAGAGGGTGTCGTTACCATAGCCGCCTTCAAGATAGTCGTGGCCAGAGTAACCAATTAAGGAATCGTTACCATCACCTCCATAAAGGGAGTCATTGCTATTTGTTCCATAGAGGGTATCGTCGTAGTATGTACCGTACTTCTTGGCCATTGAACTTTTTCCTTCTCAGTAAGTAGTTGAGGTTTATAGGGTTTAGATGGATGGTTTTGGTTTGCAACCCGGAGAAGACTTCTGAGCTGCAATGAACCGTGAATGTATCGATCGAGGTTATGGAAACACCTTGAATTTGTAGCCGTAACGTATCTCTCTCATGCAACAATGCGTTAATAGGCAAAGCGTTACCAGACAAGCGTCTGGTTTCTTGATCGGTTTAATGAGGCGATCGCCATTGGCAAACTAACTTGTTGTCAACGGCTTCTCAGTGGGCGGATAACTCTGTCTTACTGGGTTCACTTCCGATATGTGCAACGGATTGTGCTGCTGAAGAATCTATTGCAATGACATGAGGTGTTGCGGAATAAATTTTGGAAATCATGGTGCTTCTCTTTGTGAAGAGTGACTAAGCGTGATCAACCGTCCAGTTCAGAGCGAGTTGTCCGCTCAGACGACGTTGTTCTCCATCTCGCAAGGGATGATAGCGCGCACCCTGGGCATCCCGGAACAGTTGTTCAATGCCCTTGGAGCGGTAGAAGGCAGTGCCGCCTGTTGCTTCCATGGCCAGGTCTACCACGTTTAGGACAGCACGAGCGACCAAGGCTCGACCCGTCATAATCTGGTTTGTGGTTTCCAATCCGGGTTGGCTAGAGGCAGCAACTGCGATGATGTGATTGAGTGCTAGATGAGCTGCGGTGAGTTCGTTTTCTAAACCACCAACCAAATAGGTAAGATGACTATCCTGTGGGCGCTTTTTAACCTGCTCAAGGGTGCGATCGCGAGCTGCTTGAGCAACGCCAACATACACCGAGTAAACCAACGGAAAGGCAATCATCGAGATGGTATGAAACAATGGATGCCATTTCCCTTGCGGACGCTTACCGGCAATGCTGGCATCCGCAACAAATACATTGGAGAGGATAATGTCATGAGAACCGGTACTGCGCATTCCTAGCGCTCTCCAGGTTGACTCGATCGCCACTCCTGATGCAGACATGGGAACGGCAAAATGTAAGACGGTTGCGCCTGCATCTGGATCATCGTAAATCGCGCTGGTCATCAGCAAATCGCCAACTGGTGCGCCACTGGCAAACACCTTGCGGGCATTAATCACAAAACCACCTTCTACCCGTTCAGCCTGCCCTGAACCTTCCAGCCAATCCGAACCCCCACTACTGAGGATAATGATGTTCTCGTTGGCAACGCGTCTGAGTAAACCTTCGACAGGGGCGTTTTGATGTTCCCATCGCCAGGCAGCCGTTGCTACTTGATGAGTGTGCATGGCAAACGCGAGTGCCGTTGAACCGCAGTGTTGACCCAGGTTATACAGGACTTCGCAAAGCTCAGAATGGTTTAATCCAGCACCACCGAATGCTTGTGGCACACCCAGCGACACAAATCCATGTGCTTTTAAGTCAGCATAATTCTCAAAGACGAAGCGATCGCTCTCATCCATGTGTTGGGATCGTTCAGCAAACTGCATCCCTAACTGTTGAACCAGTTCCAACCAATGAGTTTTAGAGGATGAATCGTGATAAGTAATAAGCATTACAGTTCTCCGGAAGAAATGGGTTATTTTGGGCAGTTCATGGCAAATCAGCAGAGCCCATGCCTACGGTTCGTTGCCCCGTTGGCAAATAGGATTTTCCAAACTTGAAAAAGCTTTTTTTGAGACTTAAGCCTGTAATGTTTGGAGGCTTTAAAACACTTGAATGATAAATTGTAGAAATACTCTCCTAAGAGCAGAAACTCTTTTTGCAATTCATCCATTTCATAGTTTTATTGATGCCTTGTTGTGTTTTTTGAACTCTATGTTTATGACTATAATTTGTGATTTTATATATGTCGTTACAGAAAAGGTCTGGAGTTAGCATTAACAAAAGCTCCTCTATCTCTTGCTTGGCTAAGATTTCTTCGCAAATTACTGATTCTTCACCCGATCGCACAGCCCTCCTCACCCATCTGGGGGATACTCTCAAGAGGCTGAAAATCACCTAAAATCACCCAAAGCTATACTCTGACAGTGGTCGTTAAAAGTGTGAGAAAAAACCTCTAAAAAAACTGAAGTTCTGGAAAGTTCAGTTATTGGTCGCCTCATGTTGATAAAGCAGTTGGATGTCAAAATATTCATAAATTGCCAATAGATAGAAGTTCATAATTTTGCGTCAGAAAAAACGTTATAGAAAGATTGCGGAGGTAAAACAACCTGATAGAATTTGGTACATTTCTAGTTGAGCCAACGTATAACTAGGTACACGATTGATGAACGTGGAGAAGGGATTTGAAGTCGCCAATGCGATCGTCGTGGCAAAAACTAGGCGACGGCTTAGTCCTGTTGAAATTGCAATCTTAAGTGGCTCATGGCAAGGGCAAACCTATGAAGAAATTGCCAGGAGTACTAACTACGCTGCCAGTTACTTGAAACGATATGCAGGACCGAAACTCTGGCAACTACTTTCTGATGTACTCGGTGAAGAGGTCAGCAAGACTAACTTCCGAGCTTCGCTAGAACATTACTGGCGGCAAGGTAACCAAGAAGTTGGAGAAGTCGCTAGAGAACTAGAGAACCAACAAGCTAGAACACAAGAAGCTGGAAAACAGGTTAGTGAAGATAGGGTAGATTTTTTCACGACTGTTCCCTGTGTTGATTGGGGTGAAGCGCCGGATGTTTCCCACTTCTATGGGCGCACCTCAGAACTGGACACCCTGAAACAGCGGATTTTGCAAGACCGTTGCCGCTTAGTGAACATTTTGGGCATGGGTGGTATTGGCAAAAGTGCCTTGTCGGTCAAGTTTGCTGAGGAAATTCAGGATCAGTTTACCCATGTAATTTGGCGATCGCTCCGCAACGCCCCACCCCTTGAGACCTTACTGGGTGATTTGGTACCGTTCTTATCGAATCAACAGGAAACCAAACTGGGATTGAGCCAACTACTCAACTGCCTGAGGCACTCTCGTTGCTTAATCATTCTCGATAATTTAGAAACGATATTGGATGCCAGGCAAGTTGGACAATTCCGCAGTGGGTTTGAAGCCTACGGGGAATTAGTGAAGGCTGTTGCAGAAGCGAGACATCAAAGTTGCCTGGTGTTAACGAGCCGTGAGAAACCTGCAGAGATTGTCATCCTGGAGGGGGAGCAATCAGCAGTGCGATCGATGAAACTTGACGGTTCCCCAGAGGCAGCACAGTTCATTATTCAAGCCAAGCAATTAATCGGCACAGCCGCACAGAAACACTTATTAGCTGAGCATTATAGTAACAGCCCATTGGCGCTGAAAATTGTTGCGACCTCAATTCAAGAATTGTTCGATAGCCATATTGAAGATTTCCTGCAAGAGGATACGCTGGTTTTTAACGGAATTCGACGGTTGCTGGATCAGCAGTTCAGTCGCCTGTCTGCTCTAGAGCAAAGCATTATGTATTGGTTAGCCATTCATCGAGAGTGGACTGGAATCGCCGAATTACAAACCGATATTGTTCCGGTTATCCGCAAAGATCAATTACTGGAAAGTTTAGAATCTTTGAGATTTCGGTGTTTGATCGAACAACAGGGATCGTGCTTTACCCAGCAGCCTGTGGTGATGGAATACGTGACTGAGAAGCTCCTGACCATTGCACAACATGAAATTGAGCAGCAAACATTGCAGATCTTAAAAACTCACGCGTTACTCAAAGCGGAGGCGGTAGACTACATTCGTGAAAGCCAGAGACAATTAATCTTAGAACCGTTGATGGGCCGGCTGATGACACAGTTGGGTAATGGTGATGCGATCGAGTATCATCTCCGGCAACTGATCCGTCAATGTCAGCAAGCATCCGTGCAGCGTCCCCAAGGGGAGATCGCTCCACCAGACGATTATGTAGCAGGTAATCTGTTGAACCTCCTCAGTCATCTGAAAGCGGATTTAACCGGAGCCGATCTGTCAGGTTTGACACTACGGCAGGCGGATTTAACCGATACGCCGCTGCATCAGGTGAATCTGTCGAATACCCACTTAAGTCACACCCGGTTTGCCGAATCTATCACTGACATTTTAGGCGTAGCGGTCAGCTCTGATGGTACTTTGGTGGCGATGACAGGCTTGAATGGGATGGTGTTTCTCTACGATCTCAGAACTGGGCAGTGGGTGAATTCTTGGTCAGCCCATCAAGGCTGGACGTTGATGGTTGTCTTTACAGCAGATGGCAAAACCTTCTTTACGGGAAGCCATGACCAACGGATCGCGCAATGGGATGTAGCAACTGGGCAATGCCTCCATCAATGGCAGACAGATAGCCCAGTTTGGCGTTTGGCACTCAGTGCAGATGGACAATGGCTCGCTAGTGGTCACGAGGATCAGACTGCTCGGCTTTGGCACCTTCAGACGAAGCAACAACTCAAGGTGCTCAATCATCCAGGGTCGGTCCGAGGTTTAGCATTTCATCCCCAAACCCATCATCTGGCAACAGGTGGTAGCGATCACACAATCGCACTGTGGGATTGTGCAACCGGAGAATGTTTAGTGACCTTTGTCGGACATAAAAACATAATCTGGGACGTAAGTTTCAGCTCTAGAGGTAATTATCTAGCCAGTGCAAGTTCGGATGGGTCTGTGAAACTCTGGAATAGCAAAACTGGAGAATGCCTGCACACACTGCAAGCCGACTTTGAACCGAGCAATCGCACTCAGATCCAACAAGTCAATCGAGTGCGGTTTAGCCCCGACGATCGCCTCCTTGCTTGTGCTTGCCATGACTCGACGGTGCGTCTGTGGGATGTCGCGAGTGGGAAGTTGCTCCGCACGCTGCAAGGGCATCGAGCTGGGATTTGGTCACTGGCGTTTAGTCCGCAGGGAGACACCTTAATTAGCGGCGGTGAGTCCGCACAGGTAAAAATTTGGCAGGTGGAATCGGGGCGCTGTATGAGAACGTTGCAGGGCGAGCCATCGGGTCACCATACCATTGCCTTAAATCCGATCGGCACTTTACTGGTAAGCGGTGGTGATGATGCGCAACTCCGGCTTTGGTCAGTCGCAACTGGAACATGCTTGCGGTCATTTGCAGGCCATGGAATGAAGATTATGACGAGTGCGGTTCATCCTGAGGCGGAGCGCATTGTCACGGGTGGTTTGGAGGGGTTAGTCAAACTGTGGGATTTTCAGGGGCATTGTTTACACACCTTCAAAGCCCATGAGAGCTGGATTTTTGGGGTGATCTTTCATCCCACCCAACCCCTGGTTGCCAGTTGTGGAGTTGATTCGACAATTCGCTTTTGGTGTATGAAAACTGGAAATCCAGTACATACGGTTGTGCTGCCAGAAGGCTCAACTTGTGTATTGACGATCGCATTCCACCCGCACGGGCAAATCTTTGCCAGTGGTAGTGATGATGGCTTAGTGCGATTGTGGGATGATACCTCTAAAACCGTGTTGCGAGAATTGTCGGGTCATACGGCTTATCCCTGGTGCTTGACGTTTCATCCGCAAGGAGAACTGCTTGCCAGCGGCGCACACGACGGAACCGTGAAACTTTGGGAGGTCAGTTCTGGGAACTGCGTGGCGACCTTCAGCGAGTTGTCTGGCGTGCCGATGTCGGTCAGCTTTAGCCCGGATGGAGAGTTGCTGGCAGTGGGGTGCGATCGCACCATCTACATCTGGGATGTCTCCACACGCCAATGTGTGAAGCAACTGGAAGGACATAGCAATGTTGTGTCCTCAGTGGTGTTCCATCCCAATCGAAGCTCTACGTTGATCAGTGCAAGTTACGACGAAACCATTCGCTTTTGGGATATCGAAGCCGGTGAATGTCTGAAAATTTTGCGTCCCGAGCGGCTCTATGAAGGCATGAACATTCAGGGAGTGACAGGTTTAAGCAACGGCCAGAAAGCCGTATTAGAACAGTTGGGAGCGATCGAAGAGAATTTTCAGAATGGCCTGTCCGAAATATAGAAGGGAAAGAAAAAGGACGGTGGAACAGAGTTTTTGGTTTTGTCGCAAGAATTTTTAATGACGAGTGCTCCATATCATTTGTTCCTACTGCCAAGGTGTTTTTGTTGAGGCATGGGCGATCGCTCAGTCCTTGCGTTCTACCGTATCTACAACCCTTTAAATCTGCCAAGTATTTATACTTATTGCAATTAAGTCATAGATAAAATTCAATAGTCTAAAGGCTTTCTATAGATTTCTTCCTGGCTCAGTCCATGAATCCCTATTCGCCAGGTCCGCAAAGTAGCCTCTCTCACTGGTTCACCCGCTATCATGAAGCTTGTGCCGCGATCGCCCGATATGTAGCCAGCATGTCAATAGATGACCCGGAGCTACAACAACTGATTGTTCAATGGCGATCTATTCAGCAAGAGCGCAGCCAGGGTGAGTAAGACGTCCTGTTCTTGTTTTTTGTTAGCAATTTTGTTTGGTTTTGGTGGAGAGCGATCGCCCTATAGCCTTCCCAGCCAGAGGTATAGCAGAAAATGCTTAGGTCGGTTTACTCTGTTTGCACAAGCTTTCCCTGTGTTTTTTAAAGCTTAAGTTCGAGCCCTATTCCTTCTATTCGTTCATTAGGAGGCAAGTTCTTGCAAGACCTAACGTGGCTTATTAACCTTCCTCCAGCAGCGCGGGAATGACTTTAGCTGGCTAGCTGCTCTTCCTCCTCAGAACCGCAAAACGTCTGGTTTTGTGGATTGTTACCTGAATTCCTTGGCAGCTCCTCGCCTACCCGACGATGAATTTTACATGCGTGGGTGGAATGAAGCTCAGATGTTAGGCATTAGAGCAGGAGACAATCAGTTGAGGAATTCTCTCCTCTCTTCCCAGGAATCAGGCTGTGGGCTTTGACGCAGCTGATTCCAGGTTTAGTATGGCTTTGAAAATCCCAATGACCACTGCCTTTTGTTGTAATATTCCTTATCAATACTCTGGACAGTTTTTCTGAAACCGTTGATTTTGCGTGCGCGAAGCGCACGCAAAATCAACGGTTTCAGAAAAACTGTCCGAACTAATGCTTATGCAGCCGAACTCAGCTTGATTGAACGTTGAGGGTGAGTAGCAAAGTAGTAGAATCCCCCAATATTTTCGCGGGTTTTTGCCGTAGCAATATGGTTTAGGGGATGGGATGATGACAATTAAGACAATATTTAACGGGATTAGCTTGCTCGGTCATACGGGTGAGCTTTTTATTAGGCACCGTACTCGAAAAAACGGACCGATGGTGCCCGCTACGGTGAGTCATTTGGTGAGGCGATCGCCATCCACCCTCAGTTATGTTGCAAAAACTGGTGAGTGGTAAGGAGATTTCTGAGAAACAATATCCCCATTATTTGGAAAAAAGGCGCGGCGAAGCCGCGCCTTTTTCCAAATAATGGGGAAGTTCTTATCTGGAAATCTTCTAAGGTAAATGGTCCTGAGGTCTGCCGAACCATTCGCTTGCACACGGACCGTAGTCGTTTTTTTGTTGAGTTCGAGGGATTACCAGCGGCGGGTGAAGCGGAACGTCAGCTGGCTTTGTTTCTGGGTGAAGGCAGTCCCTTGAAGTTATCGTTTAATCGCTTAGAATTAGCTTGCAGGGTTTGTAGCAACTGATATGGAAGAATATCTAAAAGCTAGTGAAGTTATTGATTGGCAACATCTCGAAGTCGTTGAGCTTGCCAAACAAATTGCATCAGGGCATCAAACATCAACGGCGATCGCAAAAGCATGCTTCGAGTGGGTGCGAGATGAAATTCATCACAGCGTTGACTATCAAATGAACCCTGTAACTTGTCGCGCTTCTGATGTTCTTAAATACAAAACCGGTTATTGCTATGCTAAGAGCCATTTGCTAGCAGCATTACTACGGGCAAACCGGATTCCCACAGGATTTTGCTATCAGCGGTTGAGTATTGATGATAAAGGTGCCCCATACAGCCTACATGGCTTCAACGCTATCTACCTACCTGAACTTGGTTGGTATCGCGTTGATGCAAGGGGCAACAAAGAAGGAGTGAATGCTCAATTTTCTCCTCCTCAAGAACAGCTAGCGTTTGAGATTCAGTTTCCTCAAGAGGCGGATTTTCACGCAATTCTTTCTGAGCCACTTCGGATCGTCGTAGAGGCGTTACAAGCACAAGCTACGTGGGACGGCATGCTTCAGAATCTTCCAGACATTTCGTTGGAGTCTGCAAAGGATTATGGTCTTGTGATGGATAGTGAGCAGGTACCAGTCAGCTAACAATATGCTCTGGAGCCGACGGGGTCAAGAAATTTGGGTAAGTATTTGCTTTGTTTCCTAATTGACGATACATCGATTTGCCCAAAGTGCTCCAATCCTGCTGCAACTGCCGCTTGCACCTGAGCCTCGTCGGTAATATCGAGGCTGAGCGTCAATACATTTGGGTTCGACTCGAATTGACTCAGATCAGTCTTTTTGCGGGCGGTTGCAATTAATTGGTCTCCTGCTGCCAAAACGGCTTTCGCGATTTCGGCACCAATTCCACGAGAAGCACCTGTAATGAACCATGTTTTCTGAGTCATCTGTCTATCTCCTTTATTGCCTTATTCTTGCATTGCCTTTTGGCATGGGTTCATCATAGGTTTTAGGCAAAAGGTTCTAAATACACAAACTTTGCAGATTATTGCCTAATCTTCTCGAACAGGAGGAGAGTGTTCAAAAGAATTCTCTATAATAGGCACAGCAAAACGATCAGAGAAATATCTTACAATCCCTCACAAAGCGTTTACGAGGACCTGGTATGGCAGATGAATTCCTAAAGCGCGAGACTACGATTGATGCCTGTCAGAAACTGGCCCAATTAGTGGACCGCCATACCCATGGCAGAGGAAACGGCATCCATTCAACGGCGATCGCTCAGTTGGAATTGATGCGGGAATCTGTGGCTCCTACGGCGCTCCGCGCTGTGTATGAACCAACGCTTTGTATTATTCTTCAGGGCAGGAAAGAAACTTTACTGGGACAGGAAACCTATCACTATGGTGCGGCTCAATATATTGTTGTCACTGTAGATCTGCCGCTAAGTGGAAATATTGTCGAAGCGACACCGGACCAGCCGTATCTATGCTTTAAGTTAAACCTGGACGCGACTGAGCTTTGGCATATTATCGACCAACTTCAGCGCAGTCCCAATCAAAAAGAAAGTTCAGTGAGAGGCTTATTTGTAAGCGATGCCAATACCCGATTGATTGAGTGTGCTACCCGGCTCACACGGCTTCTAGATACGCCCGAGGATATTCCATTCCTGGCACCGATGATGATTCGCGAAATCTATTACCGTCTATTAATGGGCGACCAGAATGAAGCAGTCTGGCAGATTGCGACCTCCGGCAGCTATATGCAGCGCATTGCCGAGGTGATTAAACAGATCAAAACTGAGTTTACAAAACCATTGAGCATGGAGGATTTAGCAAAGCAAGCGAGGATGTCTTCTGCCTCATTTCATCGGCACTTTAAGGCAGTGACCTCAATGAGTCCATTGCAATATCAAAAGCAGTTGAGGTTATTGGAAGCCCGTCGCCTGATGCTGGCTGAAGATGTGGATGCAACCCGTGCCGCGTATCAAGTGGGTTATGAGAGCCCTTCTCAGTTCAATCGCGAATACTCTCGCATGTTTGGTGCGCCACCGAAGAAGGATGTTGATCGTTTACGAGTTGCCTGAGGATTAGGAGATTTCCAGTAATGAAATTACCCCCCAGAATGTTGGTGCTTTGCCCGCTTCGCGGGCAAAGCACCAACATTCTGGGTAAATTCTTATGCAGAAACCTCCTTAACGGTGGAGCGATCGCTGAGATTAACGTTAAGCTGAGCGGTTCTGCACATAACAAGCCCTGCTGCACTGGAACGAATCTGAGCGATCGTTGAGCTGCAACCATCGCTGCGTCCGGCGAGTAGGAACGTTAGCTACGACGCACAAATCCCTCCGATGATTACAACACCAGACATCACTTTCTAGCTACTGGGTAACTATCGCTGTTGGAAACGTCGGTTCGATGGTTGAGGGAAGATGCCCTGTTTTCACATAAATTAAGGCACCCGATTGGCTAAAGGGAGTGTGACGGCTACCGCTGGGGTTACGCAGCCAGGTTCCCCTGGGATACACCCCAAATTCATCCTCAAACACTCCATCCAGGACGAAGATTTCCTCTCCGCCAAGATGGCTATGATGCTTAAACTGAGTACCCGGTGTCCACTTCACCAGGGCTACATTTTCAGACCCAAAACTGTGAAGTGGCATTACCTCTAGCCCGTCTACCAAGCCAGGAAACCAGCCGGCTTGGTTCGTATTAATGACAACTCGCTGCTGATCATGTGGGTGCATTTGCCAAAGTTTGACCAGAATCGTTGTGCCATTTTGGCTGAATGGCGTGTGAGTGGAACCGACGGGATTGCGAATATACGTTCCAGCAGGATAGTCTCCATATTCATCGGAGAAAGTTCCTTCTAAAACAAAAAACTCTTCCCCACCCCCATGGTTGTGGGCTGAGAAATGGCTATTTGGCCCATATCGGACGATGGACGTAGCACGAGCAACCTCCTCCCCATCCCGCTCCAGCATTCGTCGCTGGACACCGGGCATGGGAGAGTCAATCCAGGGAAGTTCTTCACTGGGGATGACCACTCGCTGGCTCAAGTCTGCATGTAATTTCATCGTTTGGTTTTCCTGAAAAGTGAGTGCACAGCCGGAGACACCGCATTCACGCGGATGCCTTGACTCGCAAGTTCCATGGCGAGGTGTTGTGTCAGGGAGTGAAGTCCTGACTTTTGCAATTCGGTGACGGCTGCCTGGAGTTTTTCGGCTCGTTTACCAATCAAGACGACAGAACCGTCCCCTTGCAACAGCAATTGAGCGACACTTTTGCCAATGCCACTGGTGCCACCCATCACAATCAGTTTTTGTCCTTCAAATGGCTGATCATAAGATTACCTCCTGGAGAATGGAATAATAATTACTCCAGTTACTTTTGTCACCCTAAAAAAGGGGGGTTTCCGGTATGAAATAGGAGTAAAACCACGGTAAGTATTCTCACTCTAAAAAATGTAATCTGGAATACGTTCCTGATAAATGGGGTTGAAATGAGTAACTTTAGCTGGCTAGCTGATCTTCCTCCTCGGAACCGCAAATCAGCGGGTTTTGTAGACCATTACCTTAATTCTTTCGCATCCCCTCGACTGCCCCATGATGAAGCCTATATGCGTGGGTGGGATGAGGCCAAAGGAATAGGCGCTAGAGCTCAGCACACACAAATTACTGCCCACTAACCCTACATTTGCTCTTGACAGCTGGGTTTTGGGCGATCGCTCCTGCCTCCTCCAACACCAAGGGCTGGCTCAACCCCGGCCCGATGCCACATCTACAATCGGCTGGAGAAACTGAGTCAACAAACAGAACTCCTCAGATCTGAAATATTGGCAGAAATCGTCGAAATTCTTGCAAGGCCCTCAAACGGGAAAGAGTAGCGATCGCTGAAACAAACGGTAGGCGATAAATCCTCCATGGGAAATGGCAAATGTGGCAGTGGCTGCAAACTTTGCAAAGCACAATCTATAGGCGCAAAACATTAGTCAAAGCACCACCAAAAACATTGCTTCATACTGCCCATCGAGCAGTGGTTACTCAAGTTCTGTCTGATTCACTGGCTGTTGATGTGTCAGAGTCCAGCTTGTTTTATCGTTCCATTGAGGGTAAAGTTATCTGCCGCTCGATTGTATCGGGTGACATTCGATGGGAATCAATAGATGATGCTTACCCTTTGCGTGTGAGCGACAAGGGCTCAAAACCTTTTGTAATGACTTATTAGCGATCGCCCTTCCACCCCCTAAACCATCCTCTGACCGGAAGTTTAGTAGCCGACCCTTTTTTCTCCATACTTTTCCAGCAGTTCAGCAATGAGGGAATCTTTCCCAACTGCACGCCACGTTTCGTATTTATAGCGCTCCGTACGCGAGAAGCTGTTATGAAGCTCTTCTCCACATTGCACTGTGAGGAGCCGATCCAGGGGCGGTTCAACGTCCTCCTGCTCAACAGAGTATAGATCAGTTCCAACAACCCACCCGCCAGGGGTAAGGTGCCACTCTCGGCAACTGCGACTTACAGACATTGAACCGCACCCTTTTCCAGTAAATTTCAGTATCTTACCCTGCCCCTAATCGGTAAGGCAGCGGCGCGATCGCTATTCATTGTACCAAAGGTGAGAATAGCAGCTTGGCTAACCATGATGATTACAGCAATTCTCAGTATGGGCATCAAAGCCAAGAGTTCACGCCCTACGGGCGTGAACTCTTGGCTTTGATGCCCGAAAACCGCGCGCCTTTGGCGCGCGGTTTTCGGGCCTGATTTCAAAATGAGAATTGCTGTGATGATTAACAACAATGTAGAAAATATCCGTAATAGAGAAAAATTACTTCATAATACAGGTGCGCTCTTAACCTGGTACTGTGGTGTGTCGCCTCGCCAGAACTCTGACCGTAAGAACAAATCTCTACAAGTTTCTAATCGGGTTTCCGGCCTCTCGCCTCTCGCCCCTTTGCGGCACCTAACTCATACGAAGGAGCTTCGCAGCCTCAAGTGGCTCTGGCGGGCAGTAACCCTTTAGCCAATATTTGGCTACTGAATCCCGAACGCGCTCTACAGATGCCGATTCGACCAAAGCTCATTATCGGTGCTGTTGGGGATAAGTGGCTTCTTAACTTCCTAATTTGCCTGGTATTGATTCTGCTGAATTTATAAGCTATCTGCATACAGCGCTTTACTTCAATTGAACAACCAGCCAAAACTGCAAATTTAAAAGAAGTGCCAGAAATTTTTGAATAGGAACAAAATTATGACGATTTCACAAGTAACTGGTCACAATGCGCAGCTTGACATCGCTCGTCGTTTCCACGCAGCACTTGTTACTCGTGACTGGAGTGCAATCCATGCTCTCCTAACAGACGATGCTCAGTGGACACTACCGGGAAACAACACGATCTCAGGTACCGCTAACGGATCCGACGCAGTAGTCGATCGTGCCCGCAAAATTGCAGACTATGGGCTGAAGTTTGAGCTACTGCATATTCTGGTGAGCCGAAACAATGTAGCGCTGTCTCTACACAACACGGCACAACAAGATGAGCGCATACTCGACGAGCATCTCGCTACAGTCTGTCAGCTCAAGAAGGGCAAAATCGCTGCGATCGAAACATTTCTCTCGGATGTTGATGGCATGAACGCCTTCTTTGTTTAAGTCAGAAGTGTGAGCATTCAGGCAGCTATCTATTAATAGGAGTAATTTCATGACGCAATCATTCTGGTTTTTTGGTTCTCACCTCACTATTGTTGCTGATCACACCACAACTGGAGGTAAATATGACCTGATTGAAGGCTATTTCCCACCTGGCTCACAAACTCCTCCCCATCTCCACACTCGCTATTCCGAACAGCTCTACGTGCTGGAAGGAGAATTCACCGTCTGGGCAGGGGAGAACAAGATGGTGCTAAAGGCGGGTGAAAGCTTCCTGATTCCAATTGGTACACCTCATGTTGTTGCAGCACTCGGCGATCAGCCCGCTCGTGGGTTGATTGTTGCTGCACCCAGTGCTTTTGCTCGGCTGATTGAAGCAGCAGGGACACAGAACGAAAACGAGCCATCGGATATGGGGCTGTTCGATCGTATTTCTTTCGAAATTGGTGACGAAATTCTGGGTATGCCCGGAGATTTGCCCCTCACATCAACCCAGGTTTAATAACTCCCACATTCTGGAAAAACAGTTATCATTATGGCTCAAGGGAATAAAACTACCCACTGCTGAAGGGATTGACTACCAGCAGTTGGTCACCGATACCACTGGATTTAGCGACTATCTGGAGCGACAAATCGCTGAGCATTCTGAATTGTTTCCAGCACGTATTGGAGAAGGCGATCGCAATGTCATCTCTTTTATGCTTTCACGAGTTCGGAACCTATAGCTAGTTGAACTTTTTCTGATAGCCAGGGTGTACACGCAAGTATTTCAGCCGTTTTTAAGATCAATATACGGAAAGATTCCATTGATTTTCCATATACGGAAGAACAATGGAATTTTTCTGTATATCTATCCCTGCCCTATCCCATATCAAGGCTTCTAGAGACAATCAAGGACAAAAAGCCGAAAGTTTCGGCTTTTTGTCTCAAGAAATACGAAAGAGTAAGGCTTCCAGTCATTTTCTTGGAGTATTATACGGAAAGATTCCATTGAATAAGTAGTTATACGTAACCGATACGCCGATTGAGTCCGTTGAGATTGTCTGGTTGCGATCGCCCTTTTGAAGGGGCAGTATGCAGTAGGGAGTGTGGAGGTTAAGATTTTGCGGTCATGAATATTTAACGTAGAGCATTTAAGATGATAAATTATAGCAATCCTAAATGGTTCATGAATTTTGGGATCCCATTTCAATCCTGAAATGCTTATCGGTCAACGGTTTCGGTCGTTAGATTTTTTACAAATGATTTAGAACTGCTATATAAGTCTGATCACAAGTTCGCAACACCAAAGAGCGAGAATAGGAGTTTCAAATATGGCTTTAGATCAACTCGAGGCATTTTTAAAGAAAATGCAGTCTGAACCTGCACTTAAAAATGAGGTGCTTGCTTCATCAACAGCAGATGAAGTTGCACAAATAGCACTAAAGCTTGGTTTTGAATTTTCAGGTGATGAATTATTGAGAATGTCAGGTAAGAAAGTTGGCAGGGTTACGGTTAAAAGAAAGGATCTTCCTGGAGAGTACTGGGGGAATTGAGCGATCGCTCTACCCAAGCTCAGATCGCACCCAAAACCCATCCAATAGACTAAGACAGAAACAGATAACCAATCTTGGTGAATGGTCAAAGCAAATTGGGATAAAGAAAAACTGAGCGAAAATTGGACTCTTTTACCAACCGAATTAAATCTGGTTGGTAAAAAGTTAGCACGAATCATCGCTTTTACTTCTGGCGATCGCCAAGTCTCAGGAATTTTATCTCGAACACTATGCGCGGTTACTTCAAGGATTAGCATCGCCATCATTACCCTAGCAGAATTGTTGATTTCTTAGCGCCGCCAACCATAGACTTGAGATGTTGGAGGAGCGCACCGCATAACAACGCCCATGCACACCGACCGCCGAAAGTTGATCGGTTATGGCAGAGGATACCTGCGGCGGTTGATGGGCAACGTTAGACCTCATTTCTCGTAAAGTCATAAGTTCTGGAATTCAAAGAAAAATGGGAAGTTACGATCAAGAAATAGCTAGTTTGGTCAACTTATGTCTCCTGGCAAGAAAGAGGAAACTACTTTAGAGAAGCAGTCAGCCGACCCAGATTCTTGGATATGGGCGTTTTGGGCAGGAGTAATACTAACTATTTTGTAACTACTCAGGTTAAAGAGCAGGGAGGACAGGGTTTCCAGCAAAGACGTGTTGGAGAGTCTTTAGCACATCAATGCCTTGCTTTCTCACATCAGTTTGCCACCCGCAGACCTGTCTCATCAGAATGCCCCACCTCAGCTTGTTGGATGACGACCTTCAGCCCTTGCTCAACCAATTCCAATTGCTCATCACAATGGGTATGCGTTGTACAGTGTTTCCTCCGAAAGCTCACACCCAACCACGTCCCGCAATAGGTCGCAGACCCGCATCGAAGGTAGCAGTTGTCCTACCATCAGGTACACCATCAACCCTGTGATCCCGCTGCCATACTGCACCACGCTGTTCACTTCGCTGGGAAATGTGGCTTGATTGAGGACTCCACAACAAGGGCACCGTTTCTCCTCGACTTGGTGTTCGCTTACCCACAAGCGCAACGGAGGTAAATCATGCACCTGACGTAAGACCCAATCGACCGCAACATCATGCAGTCCTTGTCCACACCCCTCACACTGCATAACTGCTCAAGATTCTTCTCCCTGTAAGGGTTTCAGGCTAATTGCCTCTCATCGCAGTCACACTCATGATCCCTTATTGAGGTGAACCTAACCACACTCAACATGAAATTTGCCTATACTTTCACTGAGGTAAGGGTTAAAAAGGAGATCTGATGGTTCATCCAGCGTCTGAGCGGCTTCAGCAAAATGCAGATCGAATCATGCACTTGTGGGAGGAGCGGGCACGGAATGAAATCAGTGCCTCTCTGCATCACAACTCGCTGATCTTGCAAAATTCACTACCCCAGTACTTGGACTTCCTCGTTACTGAACTGTCAACCACCATTGAACGCACACCGACTCGAATTAACGCCGATAAAGTGGAAAGCGATCGCATTGGCAGAAAACATGGACGCGAACGAGCAGGATATGCGGATTACTCAATCACTCAATTAATCTTGGAGTATCACATTCTCCGCCAGGTCATCTTTCAGGTGCTAGAAGAAGAAACACCCCTAACCTCACGGGAACGAGACATTATCATCACGTCTATTGAGCAAGCCGTCAATGATGCGGCAACGCAGTTCTCAGAAACGTTGAGCGAGATTCAAGAGTTGTTTATGGTGACACTGACCCATGATCTGAAAAACCCTCTGAATGTGATGAAAATGGGTACACAACTGGTTCTACGCCGCTTTGAGCCAGGGGATACGTACTTTGATGTCACCGCTAGAATGCTCGGTGCGATCGATCGACTCGACACGATGATTCAAAATTTGCTGGATGCGAGTCGGTTACGGGCAGGACAGGGATTGAGTCTGTCATTGGAGAATTGCGATTTAGAGCAACTCATTCGCGACATTGTAGAAGACTTAAACTTCGCGTATGAAAAACGCTTTGTGCTGTTTTCAGATGGCGCAGTTGAAACCCGTTGTAGTCGTAAGGAGCTACAACGGGTAATTGAAAATATCGCCACGAATGCAGTGAAATATGGTGCGCCTGATAGGCCAATCACTCTCACACTGCAATACACGGCAACGACAGTCCGCATCACGATTCATAACGAAGGTCAGCCTATTCCTCCAGAAGCACAGTCCATTCTCTTTCAGCAATTTCGCCGTACCAAGACTGCTGGAGAGCAAAAAGGATGGGGCTTGGGCTTATTTGTGTCGAAGAGCTTGATTGAAGCCCATCAAGGAATTATTGAGGTTGAAAGTTCAGAGGATAAGGGGACAAGCTTTATCATCACGTTGCCAATCGTCTCGACCGAGACAATTCAACCGTAGAGGTAATTCCCTTAATGGTTCTCTACCAAATTGGTTCTTGTGATCTCCTGCTAAAATCAAGCCCGTGAGAGACGCCAGCAAACAGGCTCGTAATTAATGTAAAAGTAGCGTGATTGGATAAAGCGTAATGTGAGCTCTGAGTGGTTGAGTCAGCAAATGAATGCGTTAAGTGAGCGAGTGCGTGCCCCCCTGCATGATGACGCTTATGATGACTCGTTCCCACTCCAGCACTGTTGCCCCAAGATCTGCCAGAGCTGAGTAATTCTCTAGAAGAACTGCGAATATCTCAAGAGGCAATGAATCTGCGAGTTTAGTGTCAGGAGATAGCCTCACAGCCTGAGCAATGTGTATGTGCTGGGGATGATGAAGCCGATAATCGCGACCTGTTGACCGTTGTGCTAGAGCAGGCTGGAGCCACGGTTTGATCCACCGCTTTGGTCAATGAAGCTTTGCAGGGGATGCAACAGTCGCAGCCTGATGTGTTGATTAGCAATGTGGGGATGCCAGGGCAGCATAGCTATGCGTTGCTTCGTCAGGTGCGGAATGAGTCTGATCGAGTCGGTATGGTTCCGGCGATCGCCCCTACCGCATACTCTACAGAAAAAGACCGCAAACAGTTATTAGAGGCAGGCTTTCAGCTTCACCTCTCTAAGTCTGGCTCTAACCCTCTCGCATAAATTTTTTGCTTCAAACTGACCGATCTGAAAAGCTGTCGCTGATGGAGTACCATCTCTGTCTGACCTAAAAAGAGAAAGCCAGTGGGATTAAGGACAGAATGAAAGCGAGTGAGGATGAAATTTTGAGCCTCCGGCGTAAAATACATCAACACATTACGGCAGATGAGTAAATCAATGGCAGGCAGGGGATTATCCCTCATCAGGTCATGCCGCTCAAATGTGACGAGGCGGGCAAGATCGGGAGAGAAACGAAGCTCTGGGGAGAAAACTGAATCTTGTCCGGTTGGCTTGAAGTATTTCTCTAACAGATTGGGAGGAAGCCCAATCGTATCTAAACTATTGTAAATACCGCTCTGTGCTTGCTGGAGCGCATCTGGATCGGCATCCGTGGCATAACACTGAATTCGCTGCTGACAAAATTCAACCCCTAAATTTTCTGCCAATAAGATTAAAAGGCTATAAATTTCTGCTCCGGTGGCACACCCTGCGCTCCAGATGCGAATCGGTTCATCGGATGGCTTACAGTCAATAATTTTAGGAATAATTTCGGTGGCTAGATAAATCCAGGCATTGCGATCGCGGAAAAAAGCCGTAAAGTTGATTAGAACATCATTTAGCAGAGCCAGGTGTTCTTCTGGATGACTTTGCAAACACTGTAGGTAGTTTTCATAGGTATCAATGTAAATTCGGTGCATTCGATGCCGAAATCGGCGCATCAACGTCGAGCGTTTATAGTGCGTTAAGTCGCACGCTCGGCTGTTCTTGAGGTAGTCCAACAGGGTTTCAAATTCTAGACTGGCTTCATCGGGGTTTTGAAACCGCTTCCCCCCTGAAGGCTCTGTATCGTACAAGTAGCTATTCTCGGAGTGATTTGGAACAAACATATGGCACTCCTCGCGCAGGCTTTGAGTACGAATCACATATAGCCTTAGACTGAGGTTACCGCTTGCGTACGAATTGGAAAGGGTTACGTTAAAAAAATTAACCTTTTTTTAGTAATCCAACTCTAAGGAGATTTCCAGATAAGAACTTCCCCATTATTTGGGAAAAAGGCGCGGCGAAGCCGCGCCTTTTTCCCAAATAATGGGGATATTGTTTCTCAGAAATCTCCTAAGAATCTTTGTGGTGCTGAATGGAGGTATGACATGGAATGCTAAACTATGGCTTCACATTCCATGTCATACCTCCATTCAGCACGGGGAGAATTTTTTCTGTCACGTTGTCAGCCGCTATCAGCCTATGATTCGTGAGTAAAACCTAGAATAGAGCGAATAGATACGAATCTATATTATCTTTAGACTGAGATCGTCATTTGCGTACGAATTAAGTATGTCTTCGTCCGAAAAACTTCAAGCTACCCTGAATGCCCTCAATACCCAACGAGCAAAGATCATCGGGGAAGGCTGGTTTTTGCAACATTGCTGGTTAGTGCAGGTCAAGCCCGGAGGCACTGCCCACACCGACTCTAAGTATTGGCAGGTGAGGAGCCGTCAACCGCTGTTTAATGGCAAGACCCTGAAGCACCTCAGAGCTGAGGAGGTGGAGGATTATAAGGCGGCGATCGCCCGAGGTCGGCAGATCACGCAGGTCGATCGGCAGATTAAGAAACTTCAACAACAGCTCAGTCAACAGGCTTCTACAGCAGATGTCTCAGGAGACGTTTCAATTCTCTCCCGATCAACCCCACAGGAAACGTCCCTCCCGGTGCCCATGCTGGTAGGTAGTTCTCAGCGATCGCCAAAAGAATCGGTAGAACAGCCTCTAGTAAAATTCGCTGATCTGGCCGAGCAGGAGTGCCTTGTTAAAGAAGTGCTTGCGAGTAGTCAGGCATTGAGAGCTTCACTGCGCCAGTCAGTTGCGCTTTGCAAACAGTTAGGGGCAAGGAATACTGACCTGAGAAAAGGGCATCCCCGCGCTTAGGATCACGAACAAAATAACCTGTAATTCTTGTTGTGAGAGGGGCAGCTTTGCCGCCCCTCTCACAACAAGAATTACAGGTGAATAAATACGCGATCCTTAGTAGGCGTGAAGCATACTTTGCTTGGCACAGGCGAGGCGATCGCCCCCTACGAATCCTAAATTTCTTCTGTAAGCTTTAATTTTTCAGCCAAATTGTCTTGGCTTAATACTTCGTTGCCCATCACGGCTTGCCGAACTAATTTCGCTCGTTGTTGAGCGTCCTCAGCTTTTTTCAATAGCAGGTCTGCCGCTTCCGGCTCATTCATCTCACGTAGATGACTGGCGGTATGCTTCATTAACATCTCACTAGCTTCGATCGTGCGGATGCCATCCCAAAGGGTTTCTTCGATGGATTGGGTTACTTCCGCTAAAAGGGAATTGAGCGAATAGGCGTGCCCGGTATGGCAGCGAAAGCGCAGCAGGTTTCCTTCTTTTAACTGCAACAGTACGCCGTGACATTCAGGACAGGTAAAGGGAGACAGATCGCCTAGCCTCATGATGCCCATCTCCAGCCCATTGTCTTCTCGCGCCACGCCCACTTCAACACCCATCTTTTCAGACACCGGACTTTCCTCCTGCTCAGGAATCTCTTTGTTTACTAAATCCCCTAACAACGCTCCTATTTGGCTGATCGGTACACAATAATCGACTTCTACTGCTTGCAGTGCCGCCCTGGGCATGGAGGGGTACAGGGCTTCGATTGGGTCTTGAACAATTGCAATGCCGCCACGCTCTTTGATGGCATATAGCCCAGCCGCACCATCATCCAGACTGCCCGTTAACACAATGCCAATGACTCGTGTGCCATACGACCAGGCAGCCGAGCGAAACAAAACATCCACAGCCGGACGAAAGCGGTTTTCTTTGGGGCCCCGCGAGAGCCGAACTGTCCCTGGCTCCACCAACAAATGATGATCGGGGGGAGCGACATAAATATGACCCGAGCGAATGGGTTCCTGGTCAACGGCTTGCGTCACGGAGAGGGGGGTGAGCCGCGCCAAAATTTGGGGTAACAGGCTTGGGTTGTCTGGAGAGATATGCCAAACGATGAAGATTGCCGCAGGAAAGTTAGAGAGCAGTTGAGAAATCAGCGTTTCAAAGGCTCTGAGTCCTCCAGCTGATGCACCGATGACGATAATGTCTGGCTTTGGCACGCAACGCTCCTGCTCATCGTGAGTTTCGGGCAACGCCTAGACTCAGAAGCTAACATACTCTTTCAGCAGATAATACTTCCTCAGGGTTAGTTTATCGCGCTGTGCGGGTTGATTAAGTACGGTGGTGTGGGACACTTCGTGCCCCACACCACCGTTGCTGTACTTAACGCACTTACACATTGCTATATAGCGGGATTCAGGTTTATTCAGTACAGAAGGTGGTGTGTGGCGCGTCGCGCCCCACACCACCTTCTGTACCTAGCGCACTTACACATTGCTATAAGTTAGAGGTAATGTATGCGGTAGCAAAGTCCAGGTTGACGGCATCTTCTCAGCACCTCAGCAGATTCGTTCTGTCACCGCAGTTCCGTCACAATATAAGTAAGCGATCGCCCTTACGTTTGCAAGATAGTAGTGACGACACATGCCACCCAGACGCGGTTCCAAAAAGCCTTCATCCAATGCTTTCGATCAACCCCCTCAGCCACCGCAGAGCAGTGGCAATCCAACAGACAACCCTTCTAAGTTATTTCCGGTGGTGGGAATTGGAGCTTCGGCTGGAGGTTTGGAAGCGTTCACCCAATTGCTGAATCATTTGTCAACCGATACGGGCATGGCCTTTGTCCTGATTCAACATATGCCTGCCCATCCTGAAAGCGCGTTGAGTGCGATTCTGGCGAGAGCGACCCAAATGCCCGTGCAGGAAGTGCAGGACGGCATGGTGGTAGCTCCCAATCAGGTGTATGTGATTCCGCCCAATTTTTCGATGACGATCGCGCAAGGGGTCTTAAGACTAGAGCCTCGTTCAAAGGCAAATGGCGTATTTATGTCGGTCGATATGTTTTTGCTCTCCCTGGCAGAGGAGCGGGGCAACAAGGCGATCGGCGTTATTCTATCGGGGGGCGATTCGGATGGGACTCGGGGCATTCAAGCCATCAAAGGGGCTGGGGGTGTCACCTTTGCTCAATGTGAGAATACGGCACAGGTCGGTAGTATGCCCAATACGGCGATCGCCACAGGTCAGGTAGACTTCGTTTTACCGCCCGATCAAATTGCTGCGAAACTGGCAGAAATCAGTCTGCACCCTTACATCACTCAAACCCCCCCGCCTCTTGAATTAGAAGCCATCCCAGCCGAGAATGAGAATTCTCTCACGGTGATCTTTAGTTTGCTGCGAAAGGCAACGGGCGTTGACTTTACCCACTACAAACAAACCACCTTAGGTCGCCGCATTCAGCGCCGGATGGTGCTGTACAGGCTAGAGAGTCTGGAGGATTACGCTCGTTATCTTCAGAGCAACCCGCCAGAGGTGATCGCGCTCTATCAAGATTGCTTGATTCATGTCACCAGTTTCTTTCGTGACCCGGAAAGCTTTGATGCTTTAAAAAATCTGGTTTTTCCTGCCATTTTGAAAGAGCGATCGCCCGGTAATCCGATTCGGATCTGGGTAGCGGGCTGTTCCACCGGGGAAGAAGCGTACTCGATCGCCATCTGTCTGCTGGAGTTTCTCGCGGATCAGCAGCCCCGTGTGCCGATCCAAATTTATGCCACGGATATCAGTGAGACAGCGATCGAACATGCCCGTAGCGGCATCTACACCGTTAGCCAGGTTGCCAATGTTTCCCCCCAACGGCTCTATCGGTTTTTTGCCCAGGTGGAGGGGGGCTACCAGGTCAGTAAGGCGGTGCGCGAGGTGTGTGTCTTTGCCCGACAAAACCTGATCAGTGATCCGCCCTTTTCGCGGCTGGACTTAATTAGCTGTCGCAATGTGTTGATTTATCTGGGCAATCCTTTGCAGAAAAAGCTCTTGCCCATTCTGCATTATGGCTTGAAGCCCACAGGCTTTCTCATGGTCGGCACCTCAGAAACGGTGGGGGATTTTACAGACCTGTTTGCGTTGTGTGACAAAAAGAACAAAATTTACGCCAAAAAACTCACAACGGCTCGCCCCAACCTGGATCTGACTGCCAGTTCGTATCCTTCAACCATCATGGAGCCTCAACCGCTGGAACCTGAGCATCTCCCTAACGATCTGGAGTTGCAACGAGAAGCCGATCGCATTGTGTTGAATGAATACGCTCCTGCTGGGGTGGTGGTGGATAGCAACCTGGAGATTCTGCAATTTCGCGGCAAGACCAGCCCTTATCTGGAGCCGATTCCCGGTCGTGCCAGCTTAAATTTGCTGAGAATGACCAAAGGAGAATTGCGGCGAGAGTTAGAGTCGGCGATGTATCAGGCAAAACAGCAGAAGTTGCCCGTTAAACGAGACGGCTTACAGGTGCGAGAATCCGATCGCATTCGATCGATTACGATCAATGTCACACCGCTTCAGGTGGGGCAGAACCAGTCGTGCTTTTTAGTGCTGTTTGAAAGTGCTACAACGCTGGAGTTAACCGCTGCACCCGGCGATGGCAGCCCCTCTACTAAACGCAAGACCCCTGATGTGCAGGAGATCGATCGGCTCAAGCAAGAACTGACGATGACCCGCGAACATCTGCAATCGATCATTGAGGAGCAGCAAGCCACCAATCAAGATTTGCGGGCGGCCAATGAAGAAATTTTGTCAAGCAATGAAGAATTGCAAAGCACGAATGAGGAACTGGAAACGGCAAAAGAAGAAATCCAGGCGGCAAATGAAGAACTGAACACCGTCAATGATGAACTGCGCCGCCGCACGCAAGAAGCCACTCAAATCAGCAATGATTTACAGAATTTGCTCAACAGCATTCATATTCCGATCTTGATGCTGGGGTCGGATCTGCAAATTCGGCAATTTACCCCCGCAATGGAAGGGATCTTTAACCTGATCTCAACCGACATTGGGCGACCCCTGAGCGACATCACTCACAAGCTAAACGTGCCCAACCTGGAGCAGCAAATTTTAGAGGTGATTCGGACGCTCAACTTAAAAACTCAGGAGATCCAGGACCGAGACGGACGCTGGTATCATCTGCGAATTCGCCCCTATCGCACCGTAGACAACAAAATTGATGGGGCAGTGCTGGTATTGATTGACATTGACGACCTCAAACGCAGTAATGCTCAGTTGATAGAAGCGAGAAACTATGCGGATGCGATCGTTGAAACGGTCTGGGAACCGCTGATTGTGTTAAATGGCGACTTGCAAGTGATCACCGCCAATCATTCGTTCTATGAAAAATTTCAGGTTTCAATGGTGCAAACCGAGGAGCATTCAATTTTTGAACTGGGTAACGGACAGTGGAATATTCCCCAACTGCGATCGCAACTCGAAGAGATTATTACCAGCAGTACCCCGTTTCAAGATTTTCGGGTTGAGCATCAGTTTGACCATATCGGGCATAAAGTCATGCGACTCAAGGCTCGCAAAATGTCGATGAGTAACAATGCTCAGATGATTTTGCTGGCGATCGAAGACATCACAGAGTAAAGTCAGTTAGAAGCGGAAACTTAATAGTCAAAGTTCCTAATCCCTTTAGTTCCGCTTTAGTTAGACTTAGAAAAACCTCTCCTTTTGCTGAGATTTAACGATCGCTCAGAGGCAAAACTCTTAACGAGAATGTCGGATAGATCCCTAGCAGATGGCACTATCAAAGGCAAGCTCGATGAGCAATGACCAGACTGAGCAGCATTTTCAGATGATTCGTCAATGGCTGATGACTCTGCAACCGAAAAATATTGCAGGTTGGGATGAAATCGAAGCCGTCCTTGAAGATCTGCAAGTGAGCTATGAGCAGATGCAAACCTGCTTAGAAATAGCCGAAATTACTCAGGAAGATCTCTCCCAACAAAATCAGCGGATCGCCACAGCGTATAACCATTACCGCGATCTATTTCAGTCTGCGCCGATCGCCTACCTTGTTTCCGATGCCAAAGGGGTGATTTTAGAAGCGAATGGAGCGATCGCCCACCTCTTAAACGTGCCCCAGCCCTATCTCGCCGGGAAACCGTTGATGCTGTATGTGGCAGAGGGCGATCGTTCAGCCTTTCGCAACCATTTAAGCCAGCTTCCTTATGAGAGCGATCGCCAAATTTGGCACATGACCGTGTGCCCGCGAGGGAGACAACCCTTCGCCAGTGAATGGCATATTGCGACCCTTGATGCCTCTACAAAGCCGGATGTGCCTCATTCTGACAGACAAATCGAGATCCGGATTGCGGTGTACGACTTGAGCCGCTCCCAGCCAGAGAATGCTCCATTAGAGCCTGGAGCGTTGATGCAACCTGCAACCCTCACGCCTCAACCCTCACCTCCTGCACTGCCATTGCCTCAATCCCTTGATGGGTTGCGGGTACTTGTGGTAGAAGATGAGGCAGATATCCGTGAGTTTGTGACCGCGGTCTTTGAGGCACACGGTATTGGGGTGAAAACGGTTTCGAGTGTCGCTGCCGCCTTGGAGGCGTTAGAGCAGTTCCGCCCCGATGTGTTGCTGAGCGACATTCGGATGCCCGAGAGGGATGGCTACAGCCTAATTCGGCAGATCCGAGCGTTAGAAGGACAGATGGGAAGACACATTCCTGCGGCTGCGATGACGGCCTATCTAGAAGAAGATCGGGAAAAGGTGATTAAGGCTGGCTTTGAGGCTCATCTCCACAAACTGGCTCAACCGAGTGAGTGGGTCGAGCTAGTGGCTCAATTGGCTAGAGAGGCTTCTAGTCTGGGGCATGACGCGTTGGACTAACCTTAGAAATAGCAAGAGGAGAGCCAGGGATGACGATCCCAGAAACCCCAAATCCTTCGGAGACAACTTTTTGGGGTGATAGCGAGATGGCAGCGTTCATGCGCTCCTACGACTGGTCAACTACCCCATTAGGTGCTGTCGAAACCTGGTCGCCAAGCCTGCGAACCCTGGTTAGCACCATGCTTCCGTCTCGCTTTGCCCAAAGCATTTTCTGGGGAGAAGACTACATCCAGCTTTACAACGATGCCGTGATTCCCATCTATGGCGCAAACCACCCCAAGGCATTGGGGCAACCCGCGAGAGAGACCTGGGCAGAAATCTGGCATGACCAGGTTAAGCCGATGTTTGAAAGTGTCAGGACTACGGGCGAAGTCTTCTTTGCGGTAGATCAGCTTTTTCACCCCATGCGCTTTGGCTACCTGGAAGAGACCTACTTCACGCTCTGCTATAGCCCCGTTCGGGATGAGACGGGCCAGGTGAGTGGGATGCTTTGTACCTCGACTGAGACGACTCAGCAAGTGATTGGTCAACGTCGCTTGACCATGCTGCGAGAGCTAGCGGTGGCGGTCAGTGGAGCAAAAACGCGATCGTCCGCCTACCTCACTGCTGCCGCTGCGCTCAATCCTTACGATATTCCCTTTGCCCTGTTCTATCAGGTCAATGGCAACCTGGCAGAACGGGTCGCTTTTAGTGGGTTGAGCGCAGACAGTGCCATTGCGCCAGAAGAAATTAATCTGACTGAACAATCGGATTCCTGGTCGCTGATGGAGGTTTTCCAGAGCCGTGAATCCTTGCTGATAACCGATGTGGTCGATCGCTTCGGAGCATTCCCCGTCGAACCCTGGGGAGAAAGCCCCCGTTCTGCCTTCATTCTCCCGATTCTATCCAGCAACAAAGAAGCGGTGGAGGGTTTGCTGGTGGCAGGGATCAGCCCCCGGCTTGAATTCAATGCCGACTATCGCGCATTTCTGGGGCTGGTGGCTCAGCAGGTGGAAAGTGCGATCGCCATCGCTCGCAGCTATGAGGAGGATCATAAACGGGCTGAGGCTTTGGCAGAACTCGATCGCGCCAAAACCACTTTTTTCAGCAATGTATCCCACGGATTTCGGACGCCGCTGACGCTGATGTTGGCACCGTTGGAAGATGCGTTGGCGACGTTGGCCGAACGGGCTGATCTGAAAGAACCGCTCCAGGTCGTGCATCGGAACGGGTTACGGCTGCTAAAGCTGGTCAATATGCTTTTAGACTTCTCGCGCATGGAGAGCGCTTACCCCGAAGGGGGAACTGCTTCGCACCGCATCTCTTCCAGTTATCAACCAACCGATTTAGCCACTTTTACGGCTGAACTGGCTAGCGTGTTTCGCTCGGCGATCGAGCGGGCAAATTTGCGCCTGGTGGTGGATTGCCCTCCTCTGCCTGAGCCTGTTTACGTCGATCGGGAGATGTGGGAAAAGATTGTGCTGAACCTACTCTCCAATGCGTTTAAGTTTACGTTCACGGGTGAGATTGCCGTTCGGCTGCATCTCGCAGGTGAGCAGGTTGAACTTAGCGTAGAAGACACGGGCATTGGCATTCCAGCCAGCGAAATTCCGCGTTTGTTTGAGCGGTTCTACCAGGTCAAAGGTTCCCAAGGTCGCACGATTGAAGGATCAGGGATTGGCTTGTCGCTGGTGCAAGAATGGGTCAAATTGCAGGGTGGCACGGTTCAGGTGAGCAGTATAGAAGGGCAGGGCACTTGCTTTAAGGTTGCCATTCCCACCAGATACGCCCATCTTCCCCCTGACCGGGTTGGGGCAAGCCCTAGCGCGCCTGTCACCTCAATGGGAGCCTCTCCCTATGTTGAGGAAGCATTGTGGTGGCTTCCCGAAACGGATGAAATCATCAAACCTTCCGCAGACCCAGCAGAACGGAGCCAGAGTTTCTCTCCCTCCTACTCTCACACGGCCTCCTCGCCATCGAACCGAGTTCTATTGATGGATGACAACGCGGATATGCGCGACTACGTGAAACGGTTACTCAGCCAACGCTGGCAGGTAGAAACCGCTGCTAATGGTGCGATCGCCCTCAACCTAATCCAACAACAACTCCCCGATCTGGTACTGACGGATGTAATGATGCCGGAGGTCGATGGTTTTCAACTGCTGAAGGCACTCCGGGCTGACCCCATCACAAAAAGTATTCCAATTATTTTGCTGTCAGCACGAGCAGGGGAAGAAGCCACCGTCGAAGGACTGGAAGCCGGAGCCGATGATTACTTGATCAAACCCTTCTCAGCCCGTGAGTTAATGGCACGAGTCGAAACCCAACTCCAAATGACCCGGCTCCGCCAGGAGCTAGCCGCCAACCGTTTCAAGAATGAGTTTCTCATGACCGTCACCCATGAACTGCAATCGCCCCTGGCAACGATTCTGGGATGGGCACGATTTCTCCAAACCAAACCTCTTGATCCAGAGACAACGGCACGAGCACTTGCCACGATCGAGCGCAACGCCACCATCGAAGCAAAACTGATCAAGGGCTTGCTAGATGTTGCCAGCATTCTTTCTGGAAAGCTGCGCTTGAAGTCTCAAGTCGTTGACCTGGCTTCTCTGACACAAAATGTGACGACAACATTCCGCGAAGTCGCCCAGGCAAAGCGCATTCAACTCGTCGAAAAAATATCGAAGAAGTTGCGGGGAGATATTTTTGCTGATGGCGATCGCCTCAAACAAGTCATCACTAACCTGCTGGAGAATGCCATTAAATTCACACCAGAAGGTGGACAGGTCATCATCCAGTTAGAACGCCGCAAATCTGGGGTGCAAATTATGGTCAGCGACACCGGAATCGGCATTCATCCTGATTTTCTTCCCTATGTTTTCGATCGCTTCACCCAGGCAGAAGTCCCCAGCCGTCAGACACCAGGAGGAGTAGGCATTGGGCTGGCGATCGCCCGTCACCTGGTTGAATTACATCACGGTACGATCGAGGTAGACAGTGCCGGAGAAGGACAAGGCGCAACGTTTACCGTTTGGCTACCTTTAGCTCAATAAGACAATATAGCGAGGGATATTTTTCACGATACGGTGAAGCTGGCACTGCAAAAAGATGGGTGGACGATTACTGGCAACGTGATCGGTGTAGAAATTCTTAATGCTTCCCAAAAAGTTAGCCAATGGCAGCAATTAACTGTGCCTAGATAACGCTATTAAACCTGGATACAGCCCCTAACGTTAGATTGCGTGAGCGATCAAGTTATGCAACGACCTAAATCTGAAACCGTCACTTTAAAGGACATCCTGATTACGGAGGAGCTAGCCCAACGCCCGCCCCGTTCGCCTAACTTGCAAGCAGAGAATCAGGCAATGCGATCGCTGGCTCAGCAGATGGCGCGAGATTCCCAAAGCCTGATGCAAACCCTGGCAGACACGGCGCTGGAACTGTGTCAGGCAGGCACAGCAGGCGTTAGCTTACTGGAAACCACAGCGGACGGAGAAAAATGCTTTCGCTGGAATGTGTTGGCTGGAACCCTAGCCCATCATGCCGGTAGCACGACCCCCCACCACTTTAGCCCCTGCGGGGTTTGCCTCGATCAGGGCACTCCCGTCCTTTTTTCTCACCCTGGATCTTATTTCACCTACTTTCAGGCAGCCAATACTCTAATCGTCGAAGGCCTGGTGTTGCCTCTGATGGCTGATCATCACGCCCTTGGCACGATCTGGATTATGTCGCACGATGAGCAGCGGCACTTTGATGCAGAAGATGTGCGAATCATGACCAGCCTGGCAGACTTTACCGCCACCGCCCTGCTCTTAAATCAGCGACAAACGCGTGAATTGCTGGCGGTCAATGCAGCTTTAGAGGCAAAAGTTGAAGAACACAGACATGCAGAAGCGCAATTACGGGCTTTAATCTCCAATCTTCCCGGTGGGGCAACGTTTGTGCTCGATCGCGATCTCCGTTATTTGCTGGCAGAAGGAGAAGCCCTGGCGATCGCCGGATTCAAACCCGAAGACTTTGTGGGGCGAACCATTTTTGAGGTGCTGCCGTCCGACCTGGCCGCAAAGTATGAGCCGCTATACCGTCAAGCCTTCGCGGGTGAGCCGTTTGAACATGAGCACCAGGCTCACGACCGCACCTACATTTCACGGGGAACACCGCTTTATTCGCCGGAGGGTGAAGTCTACGCGGTGCTTGCGGTTTCCTATGACATCAGCGATCGCATCTACGCCGAAGCCGCGTTGCGCCAATCGGAAGAAAAATATCGATCGCTGTTCAACTCAATGGACGAAGCCTATGCGGTTGTCGAAGTCCTGGCAGATGACAACGGCGAGTGGAACGATTTCCTGTTTTTGGAAGTTAATCCCGCTTTCGTGAAGCAGACCGGCATGGAGTATCCGGTCGGACGTAAAGCCACGGAACTTCTAGGGACACCCAATTTAAATTGGGCAAAAATTTATGGGCGTGTTGCCGAAACGGGTGAACCGATCCGGGTTGAAGAAGGCGAAGCCACCCTGGGTCGCGTTTTCGACCTGTATGTTTTCCGTCTGGGTGGAGACGGTAGCCGCCGCGTGGCCGTCCTATTTACCGACATCACCGATCGCAAGAAAGCAGAAGCAGCCTTGCAGGAAAGCGAAGAAAGACAGGCTTACTTACTCAGGTTAAGTGATGCTTTACGTCCACTTTCAGACCCAATTAAGATCCAGTGGCAAGCTCTAAATATCGTCGGTGAATACTTGGATCTTGACCGTGTCCTATACAGCGAAATCGATCCGGATGTCACAACATACACCGTCTATGTCAATTATGTGCGGGAGGGATTTCCCTCTTATACCGGCAGTTACCCAATACGCCTTTTCGCTGAATCCGTAAAAAATTTACGCCTGGGTAAAACGTCTGTCATTTACGACGTAGAAAATGAGGAGCAGTTTAACGAAGAGGAAAGAGCGATCTGCCGGGGCATTAATGTGCAGGCATTCGTTGTGGTGCCACTGATTAAACAAGGACAGTGGGTTGTCAATGTTGTGGCCCATTACAGCAAAGCTCGCAACTGGACGCAGTATGACGTTTCAATCTTGGAAGAAACGGCGGAAAGAACTTGGGCGGCGGTCGAACGTGCCCGCGCCGAAGCCGCCCTACGCGAATTGGAAGTTCAACGGATTCGAGAACAATCTGCCCTTGAACAAGAACGCCAACGCGCCGAATCCTTGGCAGAACTCGATCGCGCCAAAACCCTCTTCTTCACTAACATCAGCCACGAATTCCGCACCCCGTTAACGCTATCACTGGCTCCGTTACAAGACGTGTTGAGCGATCTCGAAGAGAAATCTGCTAACGCAGATCGCAACCATCCCCTCGACCCCATTCACCGAGAACGGTTAGAACTCATTCACCGCAATAGCCTCCGCTTATTGAAACTGGTCAATACCCTGCTCGACTTCTCCCGCATTGAAGCCGGACGCATGGCAGCAGCGTACGAACCAACGGATTTAGCTCTGTTTACAACTGAACTCGCCAGTGTGTTTCGGTCAGCGATCGAACGCGCAGGTTTACAGTTGATTGTCGATTGCCCCCCCTTACCCGAACCTGTTTACATCGATCGGGAGATGTGGGAAAAGATTGTTCTAAATTTGCTCTCTAATGCCTTTAAATTCACCTTTACAGGCGAAATCCGAGTCAGCTTGCATGCGACCGATGGCAATCAAGCCCTCCTCCAAATTAAAGACACAGGAACCGGAATTGCCCCAGAACACTTGCCTCATCTGTTTGAGCGGTTCTACCAAATCCGAGGAACCCAGGCACGAACCCATGAAGGATCAGGCATCGGTCTTACCCTGGTGCATGAACTGGTGCGACTACAGGGTGGCACGATCGAGGTCAGCAGCACAGTAGGAGAGGGAACTTGTTTTGCGATCGCCCTGCCGTTTGGGACAGAACATCTGCCCAGCGATCGACTTCAACTTGAAGGCGATCGCCAACCCACTCGAACTTTGGCATCCACTGCAGTGAGAGCCACCTCTTATATGGAAGAAGCCGAGCGATGGCTTCCAGCACAGAAAAATTGGGAACAGACCATTGAGAATACGGAAGAGCAGACTGTTCAAACTGCCAATTTCTCCTCATGCCCGACAGTTGCTTCTGCTCATGTACTCTTAGTGGATGATAATGCCGACATGCGAGAGTATCTGACTCGTATCTTGAGTGAGCACTTTCAAGTCAAAGCGGCTGCAGATGGAGCAACGGCTCTGACTGTGGCCCAAGAACAAGTGCCCGATCTCATCCTAAGCGATGTCATGATACCAGGGCTAAATGGATTTGAATTGCTTGAGGCATTGCGAGCCGACTTGCGTACCAGGGAAGTACCGATCATCCTACTTTCTGCTCGTGCTGGAGAAGAAGCGATCGCCGAAGGACTGGAAGCCGGCGCAGATGATTATTTGATCAAGCCCTTCTCAGCCCAAGAACTGATTTCTCGTGTCACGGCTCATCTTCAGATGGCGCAACTCCGTGGAGAAGCCCTTCGGCAGGAACGAACGATAAATCGTCAAAAAGATGAGTTCATCTCTGTTGTTTCCCATGAACTGAACACACCCCTAGTGTCTATTCTTGGCTGGACGCGCATGTTGCGGAGTAATCCGCCCAGTCCAGTGATGCTAAACAAAGCCCTAGACACAATCGAACGTAATGCAACCCTACAAAGCAAACTGGTACAAGATCTCCTTGACCTGTCCCGCATCACTGCAGGTAAATTCCGGCTGAATCTTCAACCGATTGAACTGCAACCTGTGATTGAAGCCGCGATCGCAACGGTGACTCAAACCGCAGCAAACAAAGGAATTAACCTAACGTGGCAGGAAAATGCCGCAGAACCCCTTGTCGTGATGGGAGATGGCGATCGCCTTGGGCAAGTCATCTGCAATCTCCTGACCAATGCCATTAAATTCACTCCCGAATCTGGCAGTGTCACCCTTGAACTATCCGTGATTCATGACGATCGTGCTTCGGATACTTCCTATGCTGAAATTCGAGTTACGGATACAGGGATTGGGATTGTGACTGATTTTCTACCCTATGTCTTCGATCGCTTCAGCCAAGCTGAAAGGGCACACTCAGCCAAGGGATTAGGTTTGGGATTAGCGATCGCCCGTCACATTGTCGAACTGCACAATGGCTTGATTCGGGTAGAAAGCTCAGGAGAAGGGCAGGGGGCAACCTTTATCGTTAGGTTGCTCCTTGTGCAACAGGTGAAATGCTCTCTACCTCCAGAAAGCAAATTTTAGATAGAGATAACGGTACAGTAGCTTACCTCATAGACATTTATTGTTATCTCTATCTGGAATTCGCGAAACTTGGGAGAATGGGTGGGTTGGCATCATGGATGGGAGGGAGGGGAATGGTGCCTAAGGTAATTGTGGTGCCGATCGATGGACGAGCGAAGTTGGTAACCTCAGTTCGGGTTAAGGGCGTTTTCGAGTGCCGCGCAACGCGTGGCACTCGAAAACGCTCATTTTGGCGTGCGCTTTGCGCACGCCAAAATGAGCACTTCAGCTTATCCCGAACTGAGGTTAAATAGGATTTTAGGGAATGCGTTATAACAAGTAAGGTTAAATGCACACAACAAAAAGCAAGGTGACGCTTTGCGTCACCTTGCTTTTTGTTGTGTGCATTTAACACGACATGATATTACAGGGAAAAGAAACGTTGAAACGAGAAGCTAAACCAGGGCACACTTAAAAACACAACTTCCATAGCGGAAGCTAATGGGCATGAGCCATTTCTGGTAGTCCATCTGGTATGGTATTTGCCAAACTCGCTGGCGTTCGCATGACTCGTTCCAAAATGTCCTCACTCAGGTTCACAAAAGCCTGGGATTTTCGTTGCCGCGGGCGTGGTAGGGGAATGGGCATATCCAGACTAATTTGCCCGTTTTCGATGAGGAGGACGCGATCGCCCAATGTCACTGCCTCATCCACATCATGGGTAATTAGGAAAACCGAAAACTGCTGTTCGAGCCAGAGGTCTTCAATCAGCCGCTGCATCTCAATGCGGGTAAGAGCATCGAGAGCCCCAAGGGGTTCATCCAGCATCAGCAAGCGTGGCTCTCTGACCAGCGCCCTCGCCAGGGCAACCCGTTGTTTCTGTCCACCCGACAGAACAGATGGAAATTCATTAGCGCGATCGGCTAAACCTACCTGCTCCAGGGCTTGCTGTGCCTTTTGCTGCCAGTTTTTCTGCTGAAGTCCCAGGCCAATGTTTCCTAGAACCCGTTCCCAGGGGAGAAGGCGATCGTTTTGGAACATCGTGCACGTGGCTCGGTTACGACCTTTTAGGGGCATTCCATCGATCAGAATGCCTCCTTGTGTCGCGGCCTCAAAACCCGCAATCAGCCGCAGGAGAGTGCTTTTGCCGCCGCCACTGCGCCCAACGATAGCTACAAATTCTCCGGGGGCAATGTCTAAATCAAGATTCCGAAGAACCTGGGTTTCTCCATAGGTTTTCGTTAAACCCATCACTTTCACATCTGCACCGTTTACCCGTTCCATGTGATACACCTTATTTCCTTGCAAGAAGTGACTTAAATGGCTGACATTAAAAAGCTGATTCTTCGCCCCTGCTATAGGCACAAAGAAAACAATGTTGCTGTTAGACCGATTGGTAGTTTGGGTTCCACTTCAACCATTTCTTTTCGACCATACGAGTGACTGAATCTGCCAGTTTGCCAAGGATTGCGTACATTAAAATACTGAGGACAACGACATCCGTTTGCATAAACTCGCGGGCATTCATAGCCATATAGCCAATACCCGAATCGAGGGTAATCGTTTCAGCCACAATCAACGTTAACCACATAATTCCGAGGGCATAGCGCACACCCACTAAAATTGAACTCAGTGCCCCCGGAAAGATCACCTTTCGGAACAGCGACCATCCCTGTAAACCGTAGGATTTTGCCATCTCAATCAATTGCGAATCAACGCTACGAACCCCATGAAATGTATTGAGATAAATAGGGAAAAAGACACCCAATGCAACCAGAAAGATCTTCGCTTCTTCTCCAATACCAAACCACAAAATGACGAGTGGAATTAGCGCTAAATGCGGAATGTTGCGGATCATCTGAACGGAAGTATCCAGCGCCTTCTCCGCAGAACGGGCAATGCCATTGAGCAATCCCAACGCAAAGCCAATACTGCCTCCAATGAGAAAGCCAACGATCGCTCGAACGGTGCTGATGATCAGGTTTCGGGATAATTCTCCAGTCAACGTGAGCCGTACACCTGCAACGACAACATCAGACGGGGCAGGTAACACACGGGTAGAAAGCCACTCAAATTTCACGAAAACTTGCCAGAGAATGAGCAGAGTAATCGGCAAGATCCAGGGAATGATCTGCGTGATAGCTCGATTAGAATAGCTGCGTTGCATCTCTAAAACTCCAGGGGGCGATCGCTCTACTGTTGGCTAACCGTCTTTTTATGTATTGAAGGCAACTCCATCACCACTACCTGATCAACATCAATGGGTTTTGGAATTAACTTCAGACGATGAAATGTATCGGCTAATTCCTGTTGATAGGCCACAATCTCAGGTGTAATTGGGTTCAAGCCATAGCTGGTGCGTTTGGCAACGTGCTCTAGTACCTCAACACCAACGCCGAGGAGGGGTGAGGTAAGTTCGGCAACCTCTCGGGGGCGCACTTTGGCCCATTCCGCTGTCTCTGCAATCACATCGAGAATGGTCTGGAGGCGATCGGGATGGGTTTGGGCAAAGTGCTGCGAGGACAAGAAGAACTCTCGGTTAGCAACAATGCCTTGCCCGTCCGTGAGGATACGAGCATCAGTGGCGTGTTGAGCGGCAGCTAAATAGGGATCCCAGATCGCCCATGCGTCCACATTCTTGCGCTCAAAAGCGGCTCGGGCATCGGCGGGCGGCAGAAATACAACGTCCACATCGGCATAATCCAGGCCAGCCTTCTCCAGAGCTTTGACAACAAAGTAATGGACATTCGAGCCTTTGTTAAAGGCAATCTTTTTGCCTTTCAGATCAGCCACCTTCTGAATGGGGGAATTGGGCGGCACCAGGATAGCCTCTCCGGCTGGGGTGGGAGGTTGGCTGGCAACGTAAAGCAGTGAGACTCCTGCGGCCTGGGCGTTAATGGGAGGGGCTTCTCCGGTATGGCCAAAATCGAGCCGACCTGCATTCAGAGCTTCAAGCAACTGGGGGCCTGTGGCAAATTGGTTCCAACGCACTGTGACGCCAAGGGGCCGCAAGCGTTCTTCAACCGCTCGATGCATCCGAATAATGCTGAGGGTTCCATACTTCTGGTGACCTAGCCGGACAACATGTTCCCGGTTTAAACCCAGGCTAAATTGGGGCAATGCAACGTATTTACTGAGCAAATTGATATCGCAGCCAGAGAGTACCAAACTCAAGCTCAACGCGATCGCAAACATTCCACAAAAGAATTGAAGCGATCGGGATTGAATCCGCTTGAGCAGGTCAGCCCAGCGACTCCATAATGAAAATAATATGGCCTGAGTTTTGGGCATTTTGATTAGTCTTTATTATTAACCTGAAAAGCTGAATTTTATGGCAATCGAGGAGATCGCTAGGACACCCCTTTGGTAGGAATGTTACATACAACGTTCCTGCTAAAGGGAATTTGTCATAAGCAATCCTGCGATTACGATAAAATGCAAATTTAGGCAAAAAATACTTGTAAATTGAGCAACCCTTATAGAGGTTGCTCAACTTACTGTTGTCCTTGCTAAGAATGCACTTTAACCCGGTGATTGACTGTTTATCTCTGAAGCGATTGCTCTCACACCACAAAAATTAGAAATCTTTCATTCAACCCATATCGCTGAAATCTGGCAGTTTTAGAGCCATTGTTCTTATTAGAAATGATTGAGTTTACCCATATAGTAAACAGCGAACTGCTCGCCTTCCTCCAACTAATGGAATGACTTATCCGGACGATCGCTGCATCCATAGATTGACTATGTAAATACCTGCACAAATTACACACAAATACGCTCATCCAGATAACGACCGATCGCCTTCTCCAACGTCGGCAACAGTACACCCCGCTCACTGCTCAACACGCTATAGCTTGGACGGGGGGCAACCCAATTTAATTCTTTGGCAGGACAGGCATGAACACGAGTGCTATCCAGCCCTGCTAACTCAGCCACCTCCCGTGCTAAATCTGCCCAGGCGATCGCCCCGGCATTTGCCAAATGCCACAACCCTGATTCCCCATCAATCAGCAAGTCTAAAGCCGTGTTGACAAGGTCAGGAACATAGGTAGGTGAAACGATCGCATCGGATGCGGCAAGAAAGGGCTGTCCGGCAGACAGGGTGCGAAGGGCAATCGTCAAGAAGTTGTATTGATCCCAGGGGCTAAAGAAGGCACTGGTGCGGACAACTAAGGCATCGGGATGGGCGGCGAGAACCTGTTGTTCGGCGATCGCCTTACTCTGCCCATACACATTTAGGGGGGCAACTTGATGGCTTTCCGTATAGGGTTCAGCCCGATTCCCGTCAAACACCAGATCCGAGGAAAACTTGACCATGGCAATACCGCGCTCGGCACAGACATTTGCCAGAATAGTGGCTCCCTGAGCGTTAATGCGATGGCAAAGATGGGGTTCTCGCTCGGCATCATCGACCCGCACATACCCCGCTGCATTCACCATAGCCCAGGGCTTCAACTCCTGCAAAGTCGCCTCCACAGAACCAGCATCGGTAATGTCCATTTCTTGGCGCGATAGCAAATGGTAGGGGATGCCGCGCACCTCGCAAAGACGAGCAAAGGCTTGCCCCAGCGTCCCTGTTGCTCCGGTAATGAGCAGAGGTGGTGTAGAAGCCGCAGCGGATGATGGAGCGATACGCCGCATCTCCACCGACGGACAAACCGTACCCGCTGGGGAATCCACCCAAGCGCCTGCATCCTGGGAGTAGTTCACGGGGGAATAGAGGAGCCGTTGCGATCGCTGCCACCAACCGGGTAGATCCAGCAGCGGGTGGGTGTACTCTCGTCCTTCCGCCAGGACTTTCACCATGGAGGCGATCGCCGTAGGTCGCGGCACCCCAGAGCGTACATCGAAGACTCCCGGTTCATAGAAACCATCGGCACAGGTGACAAGGCTGTTCCAGTCATAGGTGCCGAGTAGCGACCAGACGGTGACAGCCCGCATGTCTACGCCGTCATCTCGAAGGGATTGGGCCATCTGCCAGATTTCCTTGAGCCAGCGTAACTGCTCCTCACGGGTGCAGCCCAGATGAGCCTCGGTAATGGCGATGGGTTGCCCATAGCGTTCCCACACTTCCTTTAACAGCGTGGCATGGTCATAAATGCCATCGGCGCAGACCCATACGGCTTCCACATCGGCGTATTGATGGTTGCCGTTACCGCCGCAAGTGTGGGGCGGGTAGCGATCAATACGCTCGTCGATGAAGCGATCGCCACACACATAACGGTTGACACCAATAATATCGGGTGGGCAAGGATTGTCCTCAAACCAGAGCAATTCGGCTGGCTCAACGCCTACCTGCATCAGGTAATCCCACAGGGGATGAGAGGGATTCACCCGACCGCAGAGCAGATCGAGGGATAGCCAGCGGCGATCGTTTTCAAGCTGTGCCTGGTAAGACAGCAAAGGCGTACTGAAGGTTTTGCCTAAGTCCTCAGTTTGGACGAGTTGCGCACGAGGATTAATCTGCCGGATGGCTTGCATTGCCAGCACCGTAGCACGGCACTCGTGAAGCAGGGCTTTGGTGAACATCAAGTCATCACAGGCATGGGGATACCAGTGTCCATACAAGCCACTGAACCGTGCTGTTGTTAAAGGCTCATTGACGGGGGTGTAATGGCTCACCCAAGGATACCGTTGGGCAACGGCAGCAGCAAATTCTGCCAGTTTTTCTGGAAACCTTGGATCGATCAGGTTTGTATCGCGAGGGCCGCTACCATGATGCACTAACCCGGCGATCGGACGAATCCCTAAATCATCCAACAAGGCTAAACGTTGATCCGTCCACGACCAATCAGCCTGCTCCAACCCGTTGGGGGCAATGCGTTCCCACAAAACGGGATAGCGGATAGCTTCCACCCCAAGGGCTGCAAACTGCTTCAGATCATCAATCCGTGTCGCGTGTCCATTCCATTCCAGTTGATCAAAATACTCGTCCCCAATACGATTAACCGTGCATTCTACCCCAGCCCACACCGCTAGCGGTGGCATTATCTGCGTTGAATCCATAAAATTCCTCGTTGCGTTCGAGACAGCACGCTATGACACCACACTCCGCCGATCGCCCTACCTCAATGAAAAGTGAGAAAAACAAACAACATCTGTATTGTTCGATTCAGCCCTTCGAAGTAAAGCTTTATTAGGTCATTAGTTCGGACAGTTTTTCTGAAACCCTTGATTTTGCGTGCGTGAAGCGCACGCAAAATCAAGGGTTTCAGAAAAACTGTCCAGAGTATTGTTAGGTAAAAGTTTTTCAGAACTGAAGGAAGATAATGAGTTAGAAAATAGGGTATTGAATTGGTTCATATTTCATTTCCTGAATCTTTGTACGGGATCACATTTCAATGCACACCGTCTATTCTTCCTCGGTTGCCAACTAGCCTTGTTCAGTGACGAAAGGACTACTTTGCAAGCGAAAAACAATACTCAAAATAGATGCCAACCATCTAATGGATAGCCTTTTGGTAAAACGGTTCGGCTGACACAAGCGTGGCTTAAATCAATATTTAAAGGGGGTAACATTCATCAGGGATGCCCATTGCAAATTGGCACCATCCAGGTTTGCTCCGGTTAGATTTGCCTTTTTAAGAAGGCATACCGCAAATCAGCCCCTCTCAAATTAGTCCCGCTTAAATTTGCATCGCTTAGAGCAGCACCATGCAGGTTTGCATGACTTAAATTTGCGTAGCTAAGATGGTTTCATGCAGGTTGACCCGGCTTAAGTTAGCGCCCGATAAATCTGCCTCAGCCAGGTTTGCGCGTCCCAGCCTGGCATCTGCCAAATCGAATCCATGGAAATCTCGTTTGCCAAATTGATACTGTTCCTGGATTTCGTTCTGATTCATAGTCAACCCCGCTACAGCCTTCACAAATGGGGGGGTAGGAATACCCACACGTAAAGGTAGTTTCCCTCCCGTACCCTGCTCATATCCTGCCAAGGACTGGCCTGAAGTTTTTGGGGATCTGGAGGAATGGTTAGGCGATCGCCAACGGTTACTCTTTTCCAATGGATCTGGAGGAATGGTTAGGCGATCGCCAACGGTTACTCTTTTTCAATAAACGTAGCGGGTTCTGATAACTCATCGGTTCTATAAGCAACCGCCATGTGTTGTGAGTTATAGGCCCAACCAATGCGCCCCTGGCGATCAATCAAAATACAACCCGCTTCTCCTTCTACGCGATCTTTCAGCGTAGCGATCGCGTGTTGAGCCGCCTCTTGCGGATGTCGATCTCCAGCTAAGGCATCAATCGCTGTCTTTGCCAAAACAACCGGAATAATTGATTCCCCATCTCCGGTAGTTGAACAAGCTCCTAGACGATTATCGGCATACAGGCCGCAACCTACCAATGCTGTATCTCCCACCCGGCCCTGGGGCTGCCCTGTCGTGCCACCTGTCGAGGTAGCAGCAACAAGATTGCCATGGATATCCAGCGCTACACAGCCCACGGTGTTGGGGCGATCGATCACCTCAGCTTCCTCCTTCCATTCCTGGTACTGTTCCTCAGCAATTAAATCGTCTTTAGAACACATGGCTAACCCATGTTCCAGAGCAAACCGTTCTCCACTACGGGCGACCAGTAGCCGGGGTTTTTCCTCCATAATTCTGCGAGCCGCAGAGATGGGATGGCGCAGACCCTGTACGGCTGCAACAGCTCCCCAGCTTAACGTTGTGCCATCCATCATGGCCGCATCAACTTCTACCTCTCCTTCACTATTGAGGGTTGAGCCAAAGCCCGCGTTAAATGTTTGGTCCGATTCCAGAACTTGAATGGCCGCTTCCACCGCTTCTGCCGCGCTACCGCCGTTAGAAAGCACCTCCCAACCCGCTTCAACCGCTGCACGGCATCCGATATGGTTAGCCTCTACTTTGTCTTCTGTAATCGTTTTTGCGCCACCATGGACAATGATGACAGGCTTGATGGGATTCATGTTTTTCCCCTCAGTCTTAAAGGTATAAGTTGGGCGATCGTGCAATGGCTTATTGGGAATTCAACACATGCTTTCTTCCCATACCGAATCGCAGCGAATTCAAAGCTCAGTTCTACACTGCTAACAGTGTCAATCCGCCTGTTGCCCCTTCTCAATAGTGACGGTATGTAGGGCTACTGTACTACCAACTTAAGAATAGGCATTGGTTTTTCAAGGGAAGATCTAGCTAATTTGCTGATACTTATACTTTCAATTACCAACAATTCATCTCTACGATAGATGGAGAAATGCTAGAAAGGGGGCGAGTGTGCTCTTGAACGCCTTCATCAACCAAGGCTCAAACCCTTCTGCTTTACGTTCACGCAGCAATTGTGAAAACTTCTCGGCTAGCTCAACTGCTTTGTTCAAGTCCGGATGTACTGCTACCAATCGAGCTAACAAATCGACCCCTTCTGCATCTCGATGCTGTTCAGGCTTAACAATCAAAAAACTAGTAGGCTGCGTCCTAAGTTTACATACTATGTTTTTGTGTGGGGTGCGAAGCACCCCACACAAAAACATAGGTGATGGATTTCCGCCTCAGCGTACTAGTCTGGAACGAATATTGGCTGAACTACTTTGCAATGCCTGCAAGTTTACTCCTGTTGGGGGAGAAATCATAGTCGAGATTTGCTCAAAGACACTATCTACTGAAGCCTTAAATACACTGCTATTCAGAGTGAAAAATTCAGGTGTAGAAATTCCGTTGAATGAATACTCCCGCATCTTTAATCGGTTCTATCGCATTCCTAAAGGCGATCGCTGGAAACACGATGGGACTGGGTTAGGATTGACATTAGTAAAAAAGCTAACAGAGCATTTAGGAGGAGTCATACAAGTCAAGAGTGAAGCTGGGCAAACTTGTTTCACGGTTGAGATACCTGTTGATAGTGATCGCCAGTGCGTTTTAGTACTGGGTGTATTATTTAGCAACCACTTGATTGTTTAAATAGGCTATAATCGTTAGTACGAAGACTACTGAGGTTTCCCATGAGCTACAGCAAGATCCAAGGGGAAATCCTCGACCAATCCAAAATCGCTACAGCTATAGTACTGAACTAATCCCGGTTAAAGTTCATAATATCCGCCACGATGAGGCTCAATCGATCGATATTCCTTTTGCAATTGGCTATACGATCGATGATGAAGGGTTAATCGATAACTTTGCAACTGAGCCTGGTATGCATCCATCAGAGTATCCCTCTCCACGACAACAGCGGCAGTATATTGTTCTGGGAGCAACAGCTTTTTCTTTGTTGTCATGCTGCTTTTAGCTGCTGTTCTCGTGAGTTAGGTATGTGTAGTGTTGGTCAGATTACATCGTGCTGTTCTTTTGAATCTAAGCAATTGGCTTTCGCCTACTTGTAAGCTGAACCGGAAAAAACAACTCATCCTTTAAGCCATTATTTCATCAATAGGATTGATCTCTTGGTCTAGGCCAGGAGATCAGCTTATGGCTTTGAAGCAATTCAACGTAATCAACATTTAGAATTTTCGTACCGTTTGTTACAAAATTTGCTCACTCTATTTTTAGGAGAAGGATATGGATGCTCAAGAGATTTTAAAACTTTATGCAACAGGACATCGGGATTTTAGTCACGTTAGTCTGGTTCAAGTTTGTTTAATGAATGCAAAGTTGATCGGTGCAAAGTTAGTTGGTGCAGATCTGATTGGAGCCGATCTACGTGGGGTAGATCTGACGGAGGCTCATCTCAACCAGGCAAAGCTCAATCAAGCCAATTTAGCTGATGCAGAAATGATTCAAGCGTGTCTAACCCATGCGGATTTGAGAGATGCTTATCTAAGTGGCGCAGATTTAACGCATGCCGATTTGAGTGGTGCCGATTTGAGTGGTGCCAACTTAGGAGGAGCCGATTTAAGGAAAGCCGACCTCAGTAAAGCCAATTTGAGTGGGGCTGACTTACGAGGAGCCGATTTATGTGGAGCCAATCTGAGAGAGGCTGATCTCAGTGATGCAGATCTAGATGGGGCATATCTAAATGAGGCAGATTTAACTGGAGCAGATCTCGAGGGAGCCAAAATTGATAAGGCAGGACTCGACGGGGCTAAAATGCCCAATGGGATGGTTCATGCCTGACTTTGTGAGTCATTCCAATCCTATACTTCAACGCAGTGTGGAGGTGGAAGTAAACTGCTCTGTGCAACAAGTCTATGACCTCTGGGAAAACTTGGAAAATGTACCCCGTTGGATGCCGCTTGTAAAAAACGTGAAGCGGGTCCGGGGTGATAAGGAACTGTGGCACTGGATCTGCGGTTTGGGGTTCCCGCTAGTAACCGAATGGACTTCGCGCATTACTCGACGTATTCCCCTACAGTTAATCGCTTGGAATTCAGTTTCTGGACTCTCAAACCAGGGGGTTGCAGAATTCTTTCCAACGGATCAGGGATGCCGGTTGCGTCTGACTCTTGCTTTCGATCTACCAGGGGGAATTGTAGGAATATTTTTGCAGAATATTGGGTTAGACCACTGGTTAGAGGTTAACTTGGCTCAGAGTTTGAATCAATTTCGGTCTCAAATTGAAGCCGAAGTGCTGCGGCAGAGCGTTGCATAGGATGATGAATTCCTTTTATTTCAGAGCACCCTAAAGACAGGAATGAGGTAACAGTCTGACAACCTCTAACTCTTAATTTTTTGGCTTTAAAGAGGTAGAAACTATGAATTTTTTGTTTGATTTTTCACGGAATTATTGCATCACGATCTGTGCTTTTTTGATACCCGCTAATCTTTTGTTAACCCTGTGTACCCTATACCTGGTCGTGAGGCTTCAGCCTCCAGTTCAGGTTTATTGGTCAGCCTTTGTGACAAGCCTATTTGCGTTGGCTTTGCTATTGCACGATTTTACCTGGTTCAGTATTGGAGTGGTCATGGCTCCAACCTACATTTTGCTAGCCTTAGCCTGCGTTTGTCTCAGTCTCAATATCTGGGCGATCGCTCATCCAACAAGTATAAAGCAACTACTCAAAGAATTCGCATCGATAGGGTAGAGAAATATCGCAAGGCTGACTAATTACGCCTTCTCTCTTAGGTGACAGGACGCAATTCGTTGATTGAGTCCTTCCAATACAAAATATAGTTCTAGAGGTTTTATGTCTACTTCCTTAACATCCGGTCTTCTCGTTACCATCATTGGTGAAGCTGTATTGCAAGATCGATTGATACGCTTGCTCACAAAATTAGGTGTGTCTGGTTACACAATTATTGCAGCACAGGGTGCAGGCAGTCATGGAAGACGCATGGGTGATATGGCTGGCTATAACACTAATATTGAGATTAAAACGGTTGTAGCTTCAGAAACCTCTGATCAATTATTTGAAGACCTGAAACCCTTGCAATCGAATCACGCTTTAATTGCTTTTCGGCAACCTGTAGAGGGTTTGTTTGATTAGATACCTCTGGGTATAAAGAGGTGAGACATGAGTACCTGGCATCAATTAAGCTCAACTGAGGTACTACGCCTTTGTTTAGCAAACGCGAAAAAACAACGCTAACGCTGCAATCCTTGTACAGCAAAGATTTCATTAAATCGCTAGAAATTGATTATTCCGTTCACAAACCAGAACGGTTTCCCGTTGCCCCTGGGTAATTCGTAGTTCTTCATCCAGATACAGGATGGTGAGGGAGCCTTTGGGCGATCGCCGCATCTGAAATTCCATGCGTCCGGTTTCTTTGTCCATTTCCTTGGGTGGAACCAACCCAAACATCAGCTTGAGCAGTTGGCCCTGAAACCAATCCTTAATGCTGCTGTGGGTCGGTACCTTGGGGTTCTCGAAAATTGCGTTCCATTGTTGCAGATCCGTATCAGCGGCAGGTTCTAACACACCTCCTGTAAACTGCACCTGGAGGACTGTATCACTGGCAGGTTTACAGATGCCCAGGTTACGCACGGTGCCCCGGAGTGATGGGGTGTTGGGATGGGCGATCGCAAAGTCCACCACAATATCATGGGTGCGCTGCATGGGTTCTTCCATCGGCAACACGGGTTGAAAAACCTGTTGGATCACAACCGTTAGATCCTGCGGTTGGAACATATTGAACGCCAACCGTCCCAGCGTGTAACAGTAGGTGCCATCTGCCAGGCGTTTACCGTCAGGGAAAATGGGGGCACTGATGAGTTGCCAGTTTCCATCCAGCAATTGAGAATTTTGCGTGGGAACAGGGGTGGGATTGAGGGTTGCAAGCTTCTCAAGGATCTCGGCAACCATTGGGTGGTGTGGATTACCATCGTAGGTTGTTAATGCTGCACGGAGATTGTCTTTTAGGACATTTCTAGAGGTTTCAGAATTCCTGAGCGTTTTGGAAGCCATAGTGTTTCGTAATTCTAGTGTTGAGTATTGTTATTTAATCCACAATCTTAAGACTGCAAAGTGGTTAGCAGAAAGTAAGCGACTGCAATTCCCGCAAGCGTCAAGCTCGATTTCGATACGGGTTGTTTCTTGCCTTGAGTCATCTTGATCGCAGCATCCGCAATAAAACCGATTGCCATCCCATCTGCAACCGAGAACGTCAGCGGCATAATCAAGATCACCAGAAAAGCAGGAATGGCTTCAGCTAAGTTATTCCAGTCGATCGCGCGGACACAACTCATCATCAAGACTCCAATCATCAGGAGAACAGGTGCCGTTGCAAACGCAGGAATTGCCGCAAAGAGTGGTGCAAACCAAGCTGAGACGAGAAACAACAGCGCAACGACGATCGCCACAAAACCACTGCGTCCACCCTCAAAGATACCAGAAGCAGATTCAAGATAAGGAATCGCTGGCACACCGCCGAAAAACGCTCCAGAGACGATGCTGAGGGAGTTTGAAAGTAGAGCTTGCTTTGAGCGATGCAGTTCTCCATCGGGCTTCACACGGTTTAGCTGTTGCCCCAAGACGTTGAGTGAACTAATCGTATCTGCAAAACAAACAAACAGCAGCATGAACACAGCAGCAACAAAGTTTCCGAGTTGTGACCAGGTAAGATACTGACTTCCCGCGATCGCTTGCCCCACGAGATCCAGCGGCAACTCTGGTATGGTCAGAAGCTTTTCGGGCAGAGGAGCCACACCAAAGAGCCAACCGAGGCTTGCTGTACTAAAAATTCCGAGCAACATTGCCCCTTTTACCCGTCGAACAGTCAGAATTGCCGTCATCAAGATTCCTGCGATCGCAATCAAGGTGGCGGGCTGCTTTAGCGATCCCAAAGCAGTTGTCGTTGCAGTGCTACTTACAATGATGCCTGCTCCTAAACTTGGAGGCGCGACGTTGCCAGAGAGCGCAATATAAGAGAGAAACAATCCTAAACCAACGACCATTGCCTGCTTGAGCGAGATGGGAATGGCATCAATGATATGGCGACGAAACGGACTGAGTACCAGTGCTGTGAAAAGAATTCCTTCGACGAAGACGGCGGTTAGGGCAAGTCGCCAATCCATACCCATGTTTAGTACGATCGAGAACGTAAACAGAGCCGCAGTTCCCGTTCCAGGTCCCATTGCAAACGGATAATTTGCGAACAATCCCATTAGAATCGTTGCGATCGCAGAACAAAGAACTAGCGCCACCAAAATTTGCTCAAACAAATCTCCTGGCTGATCTAGAAACATTGCGTTTCCTAGAATATGAGCATTGACAACCAGAATCGGAGCTGTGGTCATAAATGTCGTGAGGCTGGCAAGCAATTCAGTGCGATAGCATGTTCCCAGCTGTTCAAATCGGAAAAAATGACTGATTCGATCAGTCATTGGCAAAGCGATCGCAATTTTTGACTTATTCATGAGGGGTATAAGAAATGACAGTGTAATAGAAGTAGAGTTTTGCTCTGCTTAACACCATTGACTAAAGTGGAGAACTAAAAAATTGAAGTAGTTCTATCTCGGCTGCTTTGGAAATTTCAAGCTGTTGTCTAACTTGTAAAACAGCATGGTTTTGATAAGTGCTAAAGTCGAGTTGATTTAGATTTCTACGCTGTATCGATCGACCGTACACGAATCCCGCATCAAAGAATTTCAAGTCTTTCCACGAAAAGCGATATTTTTTGGGATACACCGTGGATGCAGCAATCTTATACAAAAATTTGTGCAGCCAAGTGGTTTGCAAGTCATTCCCCATCGTGAATCCTCGGATAAAGGCTTCATCAGCTAGAGAATGCCCCCGGTTGAGGATTGCGTGAAGGCAATCATGCCCGTAGAGGTCGATTTTTCCGGGTAGTGCGATCGGGCTATGGGGATGTTCAAGCAACCAGGTCATGAGGGGTGTATCTGATTGACTATCGATCGCTAACTGTTGCACTACGTCATGCAACGTACAAATATTTGAGTCAATATAGAAGTCTGGTTCTATATGGTCGGGTGGTACTTGCCTAAATTGAGAAGTCAGGTTTGATCGAATACCCATCGATAGACTCCCAAACAATAAAAGGGATTTCTCTTCAGGCGGTGCTGGGGGAGCATTCCGCCAGTTGACGTTCCGTTGCCAGAAACTCTGCCATTTGAGCCTCAATTTGAGTCCGGACAATTTGGCGATACTCGATAAAGTGCTCAATTTCAGCACAGACGGAAAGATAGGGACTGATGCCTCCTGGATTGCGTTGCAGCATACCTGCCAGATTGCGCCAGAACTGCCAGCGGGTCTTGCGGATCGCCCCCTGTCGCCAACAGATCGCCAACAGGGCACGCAGTCTCACCCAATTCACTCGCTCTTTGCCGCTTCTGCCTTTTTTGGGATAGGTGGCTTCACCAAGAAGTAGGTAATGGCGATAGGCACGATCGAGAAACTTTTCCGGATCATATAACTGCCAAAACGCCTCGATATACTCGTGTGCGATGTCTTCTAGCGATCGCGTCGGCACAAAGTTCATCAACGTGGTCTGATTGATATCCCCCAATTTCTGATGCAATCTGCCTTCTTTTTCCAGGCGATGCCACAGCGCTGTATCGGGCAACGCTTGCAGCATACTAAGCACCGCCGTCGGGATAGCCGTTTTCTCGACAAATTTGACAATGCGATCGCCCGCGCCCTTCTTCTCGCCGTCAAACCCGATAATGAAGCCAGCCATCACCCGCAGCCCACTGCGCGTAATCTTCAAGACGGAATCACTCAAGGAGTCGCGGGTGTTTTGGTGTTTTTTGGTGAGGGTCAAACTCTCCTCATCGGGCGTTTCAATGCCCAGAAAAACGGAGCCAAAATTGCACTGCACCATCATATCCATCAATTCCTGATCCTGCGCTAAATCGACCGATGCTTCAGTCGCGAAGGAGAAGGGATAGTGGTGTTCAACCATCCAAGGTAACAGTTGCTTCAGCAGCAGTTTGACGTTGCGTTTGTTGCCGATGAAGTTATCATCCACCATAAAGATACTGCGTCGCCAGCCTAACTCGTAAAGCCGATCAAGCTCTTTCAACAGTTGTTCTGGGGTTTTGGTGCGAGGCTTGCGACCGTAGAGCACGATGATGTCACAGAATTCACACTGAAAGGGACAGCCGCGCGAGAACTGCACCGACATCTGGGCATAGGCATCAAATTCCAGCAGGTCAAAGCGGGGAATGGGGGTGTCGGTGACATTGGGACGCTCGCCGATCGCGGCTCGAAAGGTGCCGCTCTCTTGCCCTGCTGCGATCGCGCTGACAAACATCGGTAGTGTAATCTCACCTTCGTCCAAAATCAAATAATCGGCTCCGACCTCGCTGACTTCGTGGGGTAGGGCGGTGGCGTAGGGTCCACCGACAGCGACTCGCTTGCCTCTGCGTTTTGCCTCCTGAATCTGCTCGAGCAGGTCTTCTTTCTGCACAATCATGGCGGACAGAATCACCAGGTCAGCCCAGTCCCATTCGGCTTGTGTGACCGATCGCACGTTGCGATCGACCAGTTTGTAATTCCAGTCCTGCGGTAAGATGGCTGCCACGGTCGCTAATCCCAGAGGCGGCAGCATGGCTTTGAAACCGAGCAGGGCAAGCGTCTTTTCAAATGACCAGAAGCTCTGGGGAAAAAGCGGATATAGGAGTAACACATTCATATTCAATTGGTTCTCCAAAGAGCGTTTTACTAACTCATTAACCCGAAAAAAACTTATCTCTCACTTTTACTCCTTTAGTTAGCTGATCATTCGTTTCCTTCTTTGTTACTTTTTCAGCAAGCCCTACTTAATCATCTTTTTAGTAGTTTGGTTTTAAGAACAGAGTAACCAAAACTTACAATCCCAAAGGTCAACAATCCCACGGGTTGTGCGCCAGGAGGATTATTGATGTTAGTTATCCCAAAATGGTTGGCTCCTGTTACTGATAACAATAGTTTTGGAGGAGATTGAATATTGTTATAGGTTTGTTCTGTTCGAGGGAAAAGTGCAACACCATCGCGATCGCCTTGCAACAAAGCAACTTCAATGCCGTTATTATTAATTGACACAAAATTTCCAGTAACTTGATCACGAAGATTTGCCCCAAAGAAAGCACCCGCAAGAAGTTGAGGCGGACGAGTAAAAGGTTCTTGACAGAGGAGTGCCAAACATTGATTGGCACTCACTGAAAGACCAACAGCCCCACCAAAGGAATGCCCTAATAAACCAAGCTTCTCAGTATCCACCACTCCAGTGATCGGAGAATTGGTATTCGTATCTTCGAATGTATTCAGTTAAAAAGGATCGTTTGCTAGCTTGATCACTTCCCATTGAGTTCCAGAAAACCCATCAGTACCAGGTGCGAATCCAACAGTTTCACTTCCTGTCCTACCATCGAGGAACAGATTACGACCAGTGCTAGCTACACACTGAAATGTTACTACTTGATTGTTATCACCGTAGCGCCATCTGGTTACCCATCTAGTACCTGGACTGTCAGATATTAGTCCAACCGTTGCATCGTCTATACGCTCTAGATAACCATCTTCATCTTCCACGCACTTAAAAGATACTCCTTCGAGACCGGGTTGAAAATTGAGTATCCAGTTAGTTCCATAGGATTCAAGATTGGATGCTAGCCTAACAGTTCCTTCATATGGGTTACCACCTAGAAATCTAGGCCCATCTATCTCTCCCATACATCTAAGTGCGACAAGAAATCTATCCGCCATGATTAATCTCCTTGTTGGTTGGGCTACTATGAACAAAGTCGCATAGGCTTACTTAAGCCTTTTGCCGATCAGCAACGCCCCTAGCTTGACAGCCAAAACTCGACCTAAGAATCCTTACAAATTTAAACTGCTCTACCAAAACCTTGTAAACCCTACAGGTAAGCAACTTTTTCCAGAAGTACTCAAGTTATTTTTGTAAGGATCCTAAGCAATTTCTCGAAAGCCAGTTAGTCCTGTGTAGGGCATGCTACGCCATTGACGCACCCTACGGATCCATCTGCTAGGGCGTGTTTTAAAACTTGCTGGAAGGGTTGTTTTTTTGTGCGCTTCACGCACAAAAAAACAACTTTTAAAACAGAGCCTAGAGCAATTTTCTCTAATCGCTAACACACTTCTGCGTCGGGTGAGCAATCTTGAACGATTTCAACGGAATCGGCTCGATCATTCATGAAATCACCTACATAGCTGTAACTCCCTCTATACGTGGCACGTCTTCCAGTTTCTTGGTCGATCAGCGTAACTGCAACGCCTGAGGGGACACTCAAAGAGCTGACTTGATTGATGAGTTGCGGGCTAATTGGTTCAGACCTTACTCCACCAACATAGAATGGCAAAGACTTTCCTTGAAAATCGCTATGCTCATACAACTGAACCTCTAGAGTTGATCCAGCTTCTGCAGCGATCGCGGATGGAATCGAACTCATAAAAGTCAAAACGACAGCAACGAAAGAAACCATGATTTTCATCAATTTAGTGTTCATTTATTTTCTCCTAATGACTCAATAGGTTGAATGAAAGCTACTGCTCATTTGCTTTCATTTTTGTGTTTGCTTGCTGTAAATCTGAAAGTTGGTTATATCTGTTCCCCCAGCGAACAGATTAGCTGTGCAGCTAATCTGTTCGCTTAACTGTCTCTATAGTAGAGATTCAGCTCAAGAGAAACATCTGAAGAACGTCTCGACCCTCACTCAACGAAGTAAAGTTAACCCAGTTAACATTAGTTAGCTGACTGAGTATGATTACTTAAGTCTTTTGTCAATGAGCAACGCTCCCTGCTTGACAGCAAAAAAACGACCAGAGTACTTGCTCCAGTCGGAAGTAAGTTTTTTCTTTTTTCCTCAACGGTTTGCCTGACTGCCGCTTTCTAAGCGTTTAACATTGAGGGAGTTCGTTCAGAGCTGCGATCGCGCTAATCGAGTTTGCATAAATGGCAAGCTGCGATCGACTCCATAATGTCAGCGGATTGTTATCTCGCACTTCTGAACGAACTTTCTAGGATATACTCTTATCCATTTTCATTAGGACAAAGGAGTGAGGCGGCGCAACGCGCCGCCTCACTCCTTTGTCCTAATGAAAATGGATACAGCTATAAAAAGCTTCAAGCTGTTCTAAGACAGTTTTCTGATCACTCCTAAATTTAGTCCTTGCAAAGTTGTCGATCGCGCTCACTGACATTCATTTGGGTGAGATAGTTGCGAAGGCGATTGCACCCCTGTTCTATCAGTTGATCTAATTCGCCAATTTGCCATAGTTTTGTTGTTCCATCTTCTCCAATGGATAAGAGGAATGCTCCGTCAGAACTGAGCTTTAAGCTTTTAATCCCGCCTGAATCCGTCGAAAATTCCGCCATCGTTGTTCCATCTAGATAGGTCAGAATGATTCGATCGTTTTCTGCGATCGCCATCAAGCTACCATCTTGATTGAAGGTAAGACTGCTAAATCCATTTCGCTGATAAGCGGTTAGAGGTGTTGCATATTGCCGCTCTGAAGCAACATCCCACAACCGGACGCTATTATCTCTAACCCCATCCTCTACTACGGTTAGGGAGGCATATAGAATTCGGTTGCTGTCAGGTTGCCAAATCACTTGATCGAACTTTGTTGGCTGCGTTTGACGAAAGCGATTCACAATCCTACCAGAGGTCACATCCAGAATGTTGATCGTTCTCTCAGATTCTTCTCCTGCAATCACAGCGACTTGTCCACCCTCAGGACTAAATGCCACATTACTAGGAGGATACACACTACTAGGAGAATAGTTTCCCTCAAACGGGTTTAATACTGTGCCATCGGGGGTTAAGGAGTACAAGGTTCCGTCTTGCGCTAGCGCAACCAGCCGTTGACCATCTGGGCTAAAACTCATTTCATTGAACAATGGGAGAGAAGCCTGCGATTGCTCCGTTAACTCTCCTTTAGCGTTGAACCAATGCAAAATTCCATCGGGAGATTGCCCGATAATTCGATTTCTCCCGGGCTGAAAAGCAACACTTTGAAAAGAACCGGGTAGCTGTTGGAGAAAAGTTAAGGGCTGAGGTTCCACTGACCAAATGCGAACCGTTCCATCTGCACTGGCAGTTGCAAGTTGACTACCATCTTCTCTAAAGTCGAGATTGGCAACCTGAGTCTGATGCGCTTTGAATTCGATCGGCTCACCCGATCCAGTTCTCAAGCGAACCGTGCCATCTGCTGCTCCAGTGGTTGCCAAAATACTGCCCTTGGCGCTAAAGGCAAAGGTAAAATCTTGCCCCAGAGCCGTAACTTCATCGGTGTTCAAATCTCGCACGATCGCACCTTCCTCTAGCCCCTGACCATCGTTTCTTTTTTGGTTAATAAAAATGCGGCTGCCATTGAGGTTGAATACTGCATCCAAAGGTGCATGGGAGACTCCAGAATTAAATTGCTGGAGTAGCTGGTTTGAAGCATTGAGGATTTGTAGGGTTCCGTCCTCTTTGGCGATCGCTTGGAGCAATTGTCCCTGGGTATCAAATCCAACGTCGAGAAGATTGGGTTGGGTGACTTGACTGTAGGCGTTAGTGGCTAAGTCCCAGTGGTAGAAGATATTAGAAACTCCCGTATCCGTTGATCGATAACCGACAACCGCCAATTGACGACTATCTAGACTAAATCGCAGACGCGTGATGTTTTCATCTACTGGGAGTTCTGCGGTGACTTGCTGTTGTTGCCAACCCCATAGAGAGATTGTGCCGCCCTCCCCTCCAGCGATCGCTAACAGATTGCCATCCGGACTTAACTCAACATCAGTGGTTGATCCTGGCGGACGGTCTAGTTTATTAACCTCTTGTCGGTTTTGGCTATCCCAAATGTGAACCGTTCCTGCTTGCTCGATCGTGACGACAAGCAACCGATCGTCTTTCCAAAACACTTTGGCAACTCTTCCCGAAAAACCTTCTAAGCGGTTCATTTCCCGAACGGTATAAACTGCTTTTCGCAGGTTTCTCACGATTGCCGTTTGCTCATTGATAGGAATTGGAAAGAAACCTTGTTGGAGTTCCTTGAGCAGTTTTGCAGCGTGTAAACTATCGAGTGCCGCATCGATTGTCAGTTGTTTTGTTTGGAGCAGGGCTTCTGAGGCTTGACTGGCTGCCTGCATTTGTCCAATCTTTGCATCTCGTTGACCGAACCAAGCGGCGATCGCCAGTCCACTTAAGCCCAACATGACGGCGATCGCAATTCCCCAGCGAGTTCGCACATTGCGCTGTTTTTGCTGAGCACTACGCTGCACAAACTCTGTCTCAACTTGATTCAGCCAATTTTGTTTAGACGAGTTGAACACCTCTTTTTGCAGAACCTCTAGATAGGGATCAGCATTCCACAGGAAACGATTTTGCTGCTTTGTTTTCCATTCAAAGGCGGCAGGCGTTAAGCGGCGTTGCAGCTCTAAGTTTTTCTCAGCTTTCGCCCAATCTCTTAGTTTTGCCCACCCCAAAATCAGTGCATCGTGAGCAGGTTCCACATAGGAATTTCCTTCGGCATCCTGTCCTTCCACTAACAAGCGAGCCGCTGAAAATTTCTCAATCACCTGCTTGACTTGTCCGGCTCTCGCAGGAGAATAGCTGAGTTCTGTCCAAGAGACTCTCCGTCGAGCGAGTTCGCCGCTCCCCACTGCAACCATTCGTAGCATGACGATCTTAATGGTTTGTTCGTAAGCCTCTCCTAAGGCGTTGCATTCCTGATCAGCCCGTTGGGTCAAACTACGCGTGACCCCGCCTAGTTTGTCATAGTCGGCTTGGGTGACAGCCCGATCAAGCGTTTCACCCCGAAGATTAGCTTCACGCTGACGCTTGAGATAGTTCAGATAGAGTTCGCTCAAAGCAAATGATAACAACGGTAAAGCGCCCGGCATATCTGCGACTTCATCAATTAGTTTCTCTACGAGATCATGCGGTTGAAAGTACATGACTCGTGCTTCTGCGGGTTTCTCGATTGCATTTCGTAATTGTGATCGAGACATTGCAGGAACAATAAATCGAGCAGACTGCCACCACTCTTTTAAGGCTAAATCTCGCAATTGCGGTTCAAAGTCCGAACGTAGCGTTAAGATGACTTTAATTGTATCGGAATGCGTTGTAATGACTTGTTCCAGTTCTTCCAAGAATTGACGACTTTCCTGTTCGTTGTGGCAAAGTGTGATCAATTCCTCGCACTGATCAATCACAAGTAATATTTTTGTATGAGGATTTTCTTGTTTCCAATTTGAAATCAGTTCAACGTAGGATTTTTGAGCTACAGCCTCCTGATCGAGTGCAATATTTAATGCAGCATAAGCAGATTTTCCAGGACGAATGACAATCTTTACCCAATCTGTTGCTTCGAGTTTGGGGATGAGTCCTGCTTTGACCAAGCTTGACTTTCCAGAACCGGAAGCTCCTAATACAACGGTCAATGGATGGCTTGTCACAAACTCCGCTAATTGCTCGACGATCGCAGTTCGTCCAAAAAATAAATCTTTGTGTTCTGTCTCAAAGGATTCTAATCCACGATAGGGGTTTTTTGATTCATCAAGCGGAGGTGCAGGTGGCAAATTCAGGGGATGCCCCGGTGTGAGAAAGACATATTCGCCCTTGTCGTGTTTCTTGAGTGACCAAATTCCGGGAGTTTGCCGCTGGCGATAAGATTCGGTTGCAGGCTCAATGCGATCGCGCAAATATAGATAGAGTTCCGTTGCAGTTACAACGCCATCGCCAGGGCGTTTTCCAGGTGTAGCCGGAGGATAGCGATCGGCATCTCCAGAGAGTGCCTCAAACAATGCAGCCGCAAACGGAGAATGTTCACCGACTTGACTGCGTTCTGCGTTGAGCGACAAAGCATCTAAAGCTTTTTGATCAGAAGCTGCTGAAGTGATGATCTGCCAAGCAGGATCTTGGATAAAGCGATCGTACCGTTCCCGATGAATCACCTCTGGAGCTGCCAGCAAATCGCGAGTGCTGCCCCAGCGAAACGCGCCCGCAAAACAACAGTCGAGAATGCCTAAAAAATGGCGACAAGGTAACTTTTCCAGTGCGGCCTGCAAGCGGGTCATCGGCAGATAAGTCTGCACTTCGCCTTGCCTGGCATCTTGAGGAATCAGATAGCCCGCTGGATCATCATCGCCGCTGAGGGCAATGCCATGACCTGCAAAATAGAACAAGAGGCGATCGTCCTGACCCACGTTCTCAGGCAGTGTCTTTTCGAGCAGGTGTTCTAAATTCTTCAGCGTTGCGTCTTCATCAAGGCATACCCACACCCGGTAGTTGTGCTTTTCACGTAGAATCTTGACCAGTTGTTTCGCGTCATTCACCGCATTCTGGAGCGGCGCAATTCCGTAATCGTATTGGTTAATGCCAATGACGATCGCTAAATTTCCTGAGAACCCAGACATGGAATGCGCCTCTAGCTATCGATGATCCGCTTTAAAAAAATTGATTACTGTGATTGACTCAATAACACAGTTTGATTTTGAGCCTGAAGTACCGCTTTTGAAAAAGTTTCTAACCCGACTGGATCATTGAAGTAAACCAGATGATCACAGCCCACTTCATAAATTTGTGATGGCTTGACCCAACTGACACTTTGACTACTGTGAACTGTCACAGCAATATCATTCGGTTGATTGAAGAACGGTAACTCAGTAAAGTTATTGAACAGCCTTTTCATCAATCTTTCTAAAGGATTCATTCGTTGATCTTGCTGAGTTTGAAGTGCCGCAGGAACGATTGAAGTATTGCCCGCAATTAGGGTATAAGGAACACCCATGTCAACGCTATCTGCCAGAGCTTGTAATACAGGAGAGCCGGGGCGCATTCGCTTTAAATTCACCTGGACTACGTCAGAATGATCGATTGCTTGATCAATTATTTTGATCAACATCCCGACGATCGGTGCGCTCCAGGTTATGAGAGATAATCCGTTCAGTCCGATGCTCAACGTTGCCAAAGCCCAATCTTGGACGGTTGCCCAGGGAGAACCCGCATTGGGTGTGCCAAACATGATTAAGTGTTGAATCATGCGATCGCCTCCTTCTTTCTCAATCATCCACCGGGACACTAAGCCACCCATTGAATGCGCGATGATGTGCAGCGTTTTGCCGTGATTCTCACCCAGCCCAACGGCTGCTAATCTCTGCTTCAGCAATCGGGCATTTTCCTCAATGGATGTGTTTAGATTCTCATAGTCAAATGCCAGGATCACGTCATAGCAATCGATCAGATTCGCCTTCTGCAAGCTCAGTGCCATCCCACAGGTTGTGCCAGTAATGCCGTGAACATACAGCACCACTCGTTTTGCTTGAGCAATTCGCGCTTTGATGACCTCTCTGTCTTTGATGTAAGTGACCGTTTCGTCAGGGTTGAGTTGGGCGATCGCTAAAACAGGATACTCAAACTCTAATCCCAACTGTTCCATCAAAATTTTTTGGAAGCACAGCCGAAGTGCTCCACCCAAGCTGCGGCTATCTGATGCCAGCGAATCAGAAGCATTCGGCAACCGCTCGATGGTAATTTCAGTCTTTCCATCAACTGAACGTCCGCTGCCTAAAGGCAGGAAAAATTCGCCGTCATGGGCGATCGCGAGTAATCGCTCATTCGACGCTAACGGAGAATCCACTAAAAGTTTGAGGGGCGCAGTGGGTGTGACCTGCGATCGATCCGCAATCTGGCTCAACTCCAGCACACTCAAGCCTGGATCGCTGCCGCGACTGGCAGCAAATTGGAAGGACTGGCTGTTCGCTTCTCGGAGCAATGGGGGTAAAATGCTGCCTGTGCTGCGCGTCGACTCCGTTTCGCTAGTTAATCGAACCTGGGCAGTCAAGCTGGGATGGGCAAATAGTGTCACGCCTGGTGCTAACGCTGTGCTTTCCCTGCTCGAAATCGGAACAGTGGCTTGGGGGCGAACGGTGGTCATCACGATTTGACTCGTCACCCAATCATCGTAGAGTTCTTCTTCAGGGATTGCCCTGAGTTCTCGATGCTGGACGCGATTCATCAACCGATTCAGGGTTCCTCGACCCCGACTGATACTGCGAGACGGCAAAGCGGGTAAATCCAGTTCAGCTTGTTCGAGTAAGGTTGCGTCGAACTCAGTCGTTGCAACAATGAGTTTCAAAACATCCCGCGTTTCTGTAATGCCCTGTTTCCAAAGTTTTTCTGGTACGGTTGGATAAATGGGCCGATTACCCAACGCCCAAACTTCTTCACCGGGATTGAGCCAAACTCCACCTGTTTCAAATAAGTCTGCACTGACGGCATAGCGATCGGTTAAATCCAATAAAGCGCAATATAATGCTTCGTCACTCGTATTTTTTAACTTGATTTTGCAGGAAGGTGGCTTTGATTTCTGATTCTCCTGCTGATACCTTAAGCGGATCTCTAAGTCCTGTAGTTCCTGTCCGTCTTGATAAAGCTGCATCTGCACAGCGTCGGGTCGAATTCGGCTGGTTGCCGGACTGGACAGTTCAACAATGTTGAGCCATCGGGTCATGTGTTCTAGCCGCTCTACCGCCTTTGATGCGCTCTCTGGTGTGTATCCTTGAATGGAGTTCACGAGTGGGTGAGCGTCCATCGATCGGGTAATCCAGTATTGTTGATTTTGTGCCGTTAGCTTAAATTCTGCATTCTCAGCAGCTTCAACTTCCTGGATATACAGCGAGGATTGCAAGGCAGTACGAACCTGTTCCAGTCCATTCGCGTCTCCCATCAGGACAATTCCTTTCGGGGGCAGGGGTAAGCTGGTGGCGATCGCCTTAAACACTTGTTCTGGCTCTAAGCTTGAAATGCCAGTAATCTTCACTTTGCTCCGCTGCGGCAGCACCTCCAACACCTGCGCTTCGCCGATCGCCCGCGATAGCGTTTTTAATTCATCAGCAGACGCATTCAATGGAAATAGGGCAAGCGTCATGGTTTCTCCTGCCGACGCTTGTGGGATACCGTGAACCGCGCCGCCATCGATGATCCATTCGTCGTCTTTGTGATAGCTGACGGTAAAGTAGGCAGAACGGGGAGCGATCGCGCCACCCAAAAATAGCTGATCGAGTTCGCCGGAAACGGCTGCCTCCAGTTGAGGAGATTGTGCCGTCACTTTGTTAGAAACCAGGGCATGAGTTCGTTTGAATAACTCGCGCAGGGTCAAATTGCCGTTTGCCTGCTTCAAGGTATCCAGCAAATAGTAGGAAAATGCCCCCCGGCTTTGTCCACTGATCCGCACTTCTTTCGCAAGTTCGCGATCACGACACGCTGACAACAGTACATGATTTCCACGCGGTATTGACCAATTCGTTGCTGATCTGAGCTGTTCAATTTCGCTTGGCGAAAATAGAAATTGATCGAGCGATCGCACTCGCGAATCCGCCGGAGCCTGACGCACGGCAACATCTGGATCAATCTCACGAGTGCCCGATCCAGAATGACAGCAATCTAGCACGATCGTAATTTGCGGCTTATTTTCAGCAACTTCAGCAATTAACTTTGCCAATTCTTTGTCTGCTAGATCTTTCCCGGTCGGTGTGCGGCTGTCGTAGCACACTAGCGTTTCATGCAAATGATCTGGCTCGATCGCCCAAAATTCTGCTGGCGTTTGCTCCTGGCTACCGTGTCCAGCATAGTAAAATAACACCGCATCTCCAGGTTTAGCCTGACACAGATGCGATCGGAATGCGGTGACGATCGCGCGATAGGTCGCTTCTTGGTTAAAGAGCGTCTGAATGTGCAGTTTGTTCTGGTCTTCAGTTCGTCCTTCTAGATAGGTTTTGATAGCAGTGACATCATTCACGCATCCGTTTAATGGAGGGACAGGAGCAACATACTGATCAATTGCGACTAATAATGCGTAGATATGACGAGTCATTGCTTTCTCCTACTTTTAAGCCGATCCTGAAAGATATCCATAGCCATTCGGCTAACGACGGGGTGCAGGAACTTCGCCTCTGCGTGAGGTTACAGCCACACCCCTGTCATAGAGTGAACTACAGCGATACAGCAGATCTATTTGGGTGCTGGCAGCAAGGCATAAAATGCAGGTCCTTCAGAGGTCCAGCCGTCCCCAATATTCTCCTGGATAGAATACTGATACCGCCATCCATCCTGCCGATCTTTCGCATAGTGTTGATGAATCGGCTGAAGGGGTTCAGAAAGACCAGAATTTTTATCCTGGGGTTTAGCAAAGGCATAGAACGCAACGCCTTCATTCTTCCAGCCCTGCCCGATCGCCGCTTTGCGGGAAAGCTGATATTTCCAGGGTTCTTCAGCAATGTGTCGGTACACGGGAACCGTTCCGAGTTGGCTCTGATCGAAAGCGCGGAAGACCACACCATCTAACTTCCAACCGTCTTGAGTAAAGCTCTCCGATCGCGTCGCGCTATACAAATAACGCCAAACGGGAGTGGTGGCAGAGTACTGATAGACCGAGACGATCGCCATTTGAGGCGGCTTAGTCGGAGTCGGGGTGGGGGGTGGAGTAGGGATCGGAGTGGGAGGTGGAGGTACTGGAGGAGAGGGGGGCGTGGGTGTGGGCTGAATGATGTCCTTATACATGTACTCAACTGCTGCAATGTCACCCTTGCTAAGTTCTATCTTTTCTCGCTCTAGACGCTTCTGTTTAGCGTCCTTATTGGAGTCAAGGGCTTCGATCGTGGTTAAGGATTTACCGTCGCTACCCTTTTTGCCAAACGCAGCTGGACTATAGTGCATGACTGAGTCGTAGTCATACTCACCAATATCGTCCGCGATGTCGTTATTCTTGTTAAACTGATCTATCTTCCCAGGTTCAACGTTCTCTTCTACAATTCGCACAAAACTATCGCGGTCTTGTCGGCTCTGCTCATGAAACAAACCTATGGCATGACCGATTTCATGAAGAATGACACCGATGCCATAGCCCTCCCCTTCTAGATTAATTTTTTGTTTCTCTTTTCCAACCATACCAATGGACGAAAAAAATCCTTTTTCTGTGTTCTCAAACTGCACATAGTTAGGAAACTCCTTCTCATTTTCAGGGGTGCGTTCCACAAATTGAAGTGGAGTTTTATCATCCCAATGTCGTACGGCTGCCCGAATTACCTCATATTGTTTTGGTGGAATTGACTTATCCATTACGTAGGGAATGATTCCCCGCGTCCAGCGATTTTCTCTGCGCGTAATGCCAACGCCACGGGGAACTTCACCCGATCGCACCATCTCAGCAAATTGTTCCATTTCTTCAATGCTGCCCAAGAGAATATCACCTTCCAGGATGGCGTTGCCATCAATTTCAGAATATTCCACTTCTTTGACATCGAAGGTACGACCCTGGATATAGCCAGTTCTGCGCTTACCTGATCGAAACCAAACTGAAACATCAACATCATCAACAGAGCAATCTGATGCTGCTTTGAGTTGGGGTTCAATAGAACCAGAATCAGGAGAGGAAATATTGCGTTCATTTGTCGTCGTCATAAGTGATGCTCCTGGAATTAAAGCTAAAGGATGTGCTCGAAACAAACTCAAATTTTGTAGCTTTCTAGGAAATGTTGTTATTATTCCGGCAACGTCTGTTGATGCTCATATTGATGATTGTGTAGGATTCGTTAGCGGTAGCTTCGCTGTTTACCCTTCGAGTTAATTGTGTAACGCATGATTTCAATGGTTCTGGTGAATTACGGTTCACTTTCTAACACAACCTACGGTCGGTGCATTCAATTCAATTACCGAAGTATTTGCAAAAATCTCAAAGCGTTAACCAAGATTGTGAAATATACGCGCCCAAGTTTCAGGACCAACAATTCCATCTGCTGTCAATCCACGGCTACTTTGATAGCTCTTGATAGCAGCTTTGGTGCTTTCACCAAATACTCCATCTTCATCTATAGGGCCAAAATCAAGAGTATTTAGGGAGTTTTGCAGACGTTGAACATCTTCACCGACGCTACCAAGACTTAGAGTTCTTTGATCGCTTTGAACTGGCATATCTTTTATCCTTGAATCTCAGCTCTTTGCTTAACTGTCTTTATCGTAGAGATTTGGTTCAAGAGAAACATCTGAAGAACGTCTCGACCCTCACTCAACAAAGTAGAGTTAACCCGGTTAACATTCGTTGATTGACTGAGTATACTTACTTAAGCCTTTCGTCAATTAGCAATACAGCAATTCTCATTTTGTAATGAAAAGCGGACAGGGCACACCCTGTGGGCGTGCCCTGTCCGCTTTGAAAAGCGCTTTCTAAGCGTTCAGCATTGAGGGGGTTCCTTCAAAGATGCGCTGCCGCTAATCGAGGTGGCATAGATGGCAAGCTGCGATCGATTACTGAGTGCCAAGCGGTTCAGTAAATGGGATACATACGTTTTAACGGTGCCCTCTGCCAAATTCAATTGGGCTGCAATTTCACGATTTGGACATCCCTGACCGATTAAGCGCAATACATCTCGTTCTCTAGACGGTAGTTGTTTAATTTCCTCTGCGACGTTCCGCTGCCCCGAATCGTTGTCTGGAACATTGGTTAATAACTTTTCGATTAATCCTGGAGCCATCTGACAATAGCCCCGATGAACAGAACGAATGGCTTCAATGAGTTCAGAAGCGGGCATATCTTTGAGCAAATAGCCCTTTGCACCAGCCCGCATCGCCTGAGCAATATCGCGATCGTCATCAAAGGTACTCAACACTAATACCTTTGTGTTGGGAAACTGCTCAGTCATCAATTGAGTTGCTTCGATGCCAGTCATAACAGGCATGCGGATATCCATCAGCACAACATCCGGCTGCAACGCGGTAACTTGCGCGATCGCAGCCTTTCCATTTTCCGCACAGCCCACCACTTGCAGATCAGTTTCCTGATCCAGAACTGCCTGTAGCCCTTGGCAGATCAAACTTTGATCATCGACCAGTAGCAATCGAATCATAGAGCACCTGAAGATAACGGAAATCGAACCTCAATTTGGCAACCTGCTCCGGATGCTGTCGTTAAGTGGAATTCTCCCGCTAAGGCGGACACTCGTTCTTGCATCCCTTGCAGTCCAAATCCAGCGGTATGCTGGTGGCAATCAAATCCTTTGCCGTTATCTTTGAGCGTTAGGCAAAGGCAATCCCCGCTGGCTTGGCGAATTGTCACCAGGTCAATCTGTACCTGAGTTGCCTGTGCGTATTTAGAGATATTTGTTAGAGCTTCTTGCACAATCCGATGAATTGTTCTCGATACAGATAAAGAAATGCATTTCTTTATATCAATCTGAACGAGTGGGATAATTCCTGTAACTTGTCGAAATCCTTCTACCAAATCCAAGATCGTTGCTTCTAAAGATGCTTGATCTGGTTGATCGGCCCGCAGTGTCTTGACAGATTGACGCACTTCCAGCATTGCAGTTTTGCTTAACTGATACGCCTGAGTTAGAAAAACTTGGGCTTGAACGGGATCGGTTTGAAGCACACTGATGCTGGCTTGGAGCTGCACAGTCAGCGCCGTCAGGGAATGTCCGAGCGAATCGTGAATCTCGCGAGCAATGCGATTGCGCTCCTCAATAGCTGCCATTGCTTCAATCTGTTGGTTGAGCGATCGCTCGTGGGCTAAGGCTTGTTGCAGTTCTGCTTGCAAGCGGCGGAGCGACAGTTGGGTTTCAATCCGAACCATGACTTCTTCAACCTGGAATGGTTTACAAATATAATCCACACCCCCCACTGAAAAGGCTTTGACTTTATCAATTACTTCGTTTAGGGCACTAATAAAAATCACTGGAATAGTATTCGTTTGCGTATTCTCTTTAAGCAAACGACAAACTTCGTAGCCATTGATACCTGGCATATTGACATCAAGCAAAATCAGATCTGGCGGTTGTGCCTGTGCACCCATCAATGCTGCCGATCCATTGATCACACCCCGGACTTTGTAGCCCCGCTCACTCAGTATCGTTGATAACAATCGCAAATTGTCGGGAGCATCATCAATGATAAGAATATCTGCCTTTGTTGAAGATTCACGGCTCATCACTTAACCTGAGCTATATCCGGTGATTATACCCTTTCAGTCATAAGCTCTTGTTTCCAAAACATTCCAAGGGGTACGAATCATGCGATTTGACCGTCTCGATCGAATATTTCAACGTCCCCAGGAGCGACGACCTCGACGCTGGATTATTTTAGTTGGACTGATTGGAACTGCAATCCTAATCGCACTATTATGGCAGCGGTTACAGCCTGACCCGATTGCCACATCAACTCAGCCCGAAATCACCATCACGAGTTCACAGAACGAGCCAATTCAACCGATTCCCCTACAAGTTTCACTAGATAAAAATAAAGTGCAGTTAGGAGAAAAACTCTTTGCTGACACGCGCATTTCCACCAATAATCAGGTATCTTGTCTCAGTTGCCATCACCTGGATCAAGGAGGGGCAGATCGACAAGTTCGATCCATTGGAGCAACTGGGGTGCGAACACAGGTAAATACCCCGACGGTTTTCAATATCGGCTACAATTTCCGGTTTAGTTGGAACGGACGCTTTGAGACGCTAGAGGCTCAGAACGAGGGATTAGCCCAGAACGTGATGGGGCTTTCTTGGGAGCAAGTCATCCCGAAACTTCAGCAAGTACCCGACTACGTTCAACTATTTAACGCCGTTTATGCTGATGGGATCACCTTGCCCAATGTGATTGATGCGATCGCGGTTTACGAGCGATCCCTCATTACGCCGAACTCCCGCTTTGATCAATTTTTGCGCGGCGATTACACGGTGTTAACAGTTGAAGAACAGGAGGGCTATCGATTATTTAAAAGTTACGGCTGTGTGAGTTGTCACCAGGGCGTGAATGTGGGCGGCAATTTGTTCCAGAAATTTGGGGAGATCGGAAATTATTTTGCCGATCGCGGCAACATTACCCCTGCCGACTATGGGTACTACAACGTGACGGGCAGCGAGAACGATCGATTCGTGTTCCGGGTTCCGAGCCTCAGAAATGTCGCAATCACACCGCCTTATTTTCATGATGGCACGGCTCAAACGCTTGAACAAGCGATCGCCGTAATGGCAAAGTATCAACTCGGTCGCCCCCTTCCTCAAGCACACGTTCGTCGCATTGCCCAATTTCTAAAGACGCTCACCGGAGAACCTCCCAGGAGTGCATCATGACCCGTGTTGATAGTTTTAATCACAATCGTTCAAGACGATCCAAGCGAGTAGGACGTTTTTCTCAATTGCTGTGTTGGAACACAGTGATCTGGATTGGTTTTGCGATCGTGTTGATGGTGTTGTGGAACAAAGCGAATATCCTTGATATTCATCAACATAGCCGCTACCTTACACTTTTACGTGAATCGCAAGAGGTTGATGCACGATTGAATCAGCGCGTTTTGGAAGCACGATTAGGGCAGCTTTCCTCCTACGATTCCATCGTGACCAAAATGGCTAAATTGAAGCAGATTCAAGCCAACCTGCAACAGATTCCCAGCTTTGTTGATCCCACAGAACATGCTGCCCTAGATCAATTGCTGCGCCGCCAGCAGGAACTGTTGCAAGCCAAAGAAGCACTGATCAACCAGTTCAATTCCCAAAATGCGGTTTTGAAGAATTCGCTGTCGTATTTTCCGATTTTAGTTCGCACGCTAGTCGAAAAACCAACAATCGCTCCATCCCAGTCTGAGCAGCTAAATTTGTTCCTTCAGAACGTTCTATTGTTAGATGTATTAGGAGACAACGGAGATGTCTCGGCTCAACTCATGCAACAGATTGAACAACTAGAAGCCGATCGATCCAATGAGCCAGAGTTAAAAACGGTGGTCGCTCATGCCCAGCTAATTTTACGAGGACAACCCCGATGGGAAGCCCTTCTTCACGGCATTTTGATTATTCCCACCAGAGACACTGGCGAAGCGATCGCAAAAACATACTATCAGTCTTATCAACGAACACTCACAACCGTTGACTTTTATCGATTCTGGTTTTTTGCCATGTGTACGGTTGGGGTGATTGCGATCGCCACGTCGATTATTCTCAAGCTGAAGCGCTCAGAACAGGCACTGCGACAAAGTGAAACAAAATTCCGCACCCTGCTCAGTGCCATTCCAGATTTGATGATGCGTTTAACTGCCGATGGTACATATTTAGACTTTATTCCAGCAAACAATTTCAAAGTTTATTTGAACCATACAGAACGGGATGTCGTGGGTAAAACTGTATTTGATGTTCTGCCTGCTAAATTAGCAAAAGAACGGATGGCTTATATTCGGCAAGTACTGCGAACGGGTAAACTACAAGTTTATGAGTATAAGCTAACAAATAATAGTAAAGTTCAACACTTAGAAAATCGAATTGTTGTGAGCGGTAAAAATGAAGTGCTGATCATTACGAGAGATATTACTGAGCAGAAAAAATCTCAAGAAGAACTGCAATGCGCCAAAGAAGCGGCTGAATCCGCAAACAAAGCGAAAAGCATTTTTCTCTCGAATATGAGTCACGAACTCCGAACGCCGTTGAATGTCATTCTTGGATTTGCCCAACTTCTAAGCTATAGTGATTCCCTCGCCGCTCAGCAACAACAACATTTAGATGCGATAAGCCGCAGTGGAGAACATTTATTGATGTTGATCAATGACGTTCTAGAAATGTCGAAAATTGAAGCAGGTCGCATCACTTTAAATGAAACCGACGTTGATCTTGATGCCGTCATCTCAACCCTACAACAGATGTTTCAATTTAAGGCAGAGTCTAAAGGGCTGCAATTAATGGTGGAACAATCTTCTGATTTACCGCAATATATTCGCACCGATGAAAGCAAACTGCGTCAAGTATTGGTCAATCTATTAGGGAATGCCGTTAAATTTACCCAAACTGGAGCGATCGTTCTGCGCGTCCAATGGCAACCTGACACGAACACCCTTCACTTCGCAGTGTCCGATACTGGTATTGGCATTGCACCGGAGGAACGCGATCGCATCTTTGATCCCTTTGCTCAAGCTAAGGCGACACAGCAATCCCATCAGGGGATACCCCTGCAAGCCCAGGACGGCACCGGGCTCGGCTTAGCGATCAGTCATCGGTTTGTTCAGCTATTGGGCGGAGAGATCTGGGTTGAAAGTCAGATCGGAGATGGCTCAACGTTTCACTTCACGATTCAGGCACCAATAGCTGAAAGAGATGGCATCCTGATTCAGTCGAGCCAACGCCAAGTCATTGGGTTAGAACCAGGGCAACCCACGTACCGCATCCTGATTGTGGAAGACAAACTCGAGAATCGCCAACTCCTGGTGGAGTTATTGCGTCCCATTGGGTTTGAGGTGCAGGAGGCGAGCAATGGACAGGATGCGATTGAGCAATGGAAAGCTTGGTCGCCGCACTTAATCTGTCTAGATTTACGGATGCCCGTGTTAGATGGCTATCAAGTCGCAGAACAGATTCGTACCCAGCGGCAAAACAATGAAGCCCCGACCATCATCATTGCCATCACAGGCAGTGCCTTTGAAGAAGACCGAGATCAGGCGTTAGCAGCGGGGTGTGATGATTTCGTACGAAAGCCGTTTCGAGCAGAGATTATTTTTGAAAAGATCGCACAGTACTTAGGAGTCCGCTACCGCTACGCAGCAGAACCAGGATCACTGTCCCTTCACACCTCGGTTCTCACCCCTGAAATGATTGAAGTAGTCCATCTGAACCAAATGCCACCCGCTTGGCAAACCCAATTGCATCAGGCAGCAATTTGCGTCGATGCAGAGGTCATTAGGCAATTGATCGAACAAATTCCAGAGTCGCAAGCAGATTTAGCAAAAGCTTTAACCCACCTTGTTGATCAGTTTCAGTTTGAAGAAATTGTTGCAAGAACTAAGCAGCTATTGCTGAAGATTGATTAAGAAAAAGGGGTGTAGATTCGTTACCGTTTCTCGATCAGACTTTAAGGCAGGGTGCACATGAATACGATAGTTAGATTTGCTTGTTGGTTTTCCCCTTTAATAAGTGTTTTACTATTTGCGGCTTGTAGTCATCAAAATAATGCTGAAAACAATATAGACACGAATACGATAAACAATCCATCTATAAGTACAAACACTACAAAATTTGCTACGGCGAAAGGATGTAAGAATGTTGGAATTTTGTTACCGGAATCAGATTCTTCAATCAGATATGAGACTTACGATCATCCCTTGCTAGAAAAAGAAATTAAGCAAGCGATTCCAGGCGTCACAGTTCAATACGCTAACGCAAACAACAATGCGAACACTCAACAGAACCAGGCAGAAGAGGCACTGATGAAGGGAGCTTGTATTCTTGTGGTTGGTCCGCAGAATAGTGATAAAGCGTCGGTGATTGTGCAACGAGCGAAAGCTAGCCGGGTTCCGGTGATTGCCTACGATCGCTTAATTCAAGACCCAGACACTGCCTTCTATGTTTCGTTTAATAATGTTCGTGTTGGTGAACTACAAGGACAATACATTGTTGATCAGTTTCATAAAGGCGAATTTGGTCTGAAGCCCGGTGCAAATCTGGTGATGATCCATGGAGCGCAAACAGATAACAATGCCTTGCGGTTCAGAGAAGGTGCGCTGAAAGCATTGCAGCCGTTGATTGATAGCAAAAAGATTAATCTAGTTTTCGACCAATATACGCCGAACTGGGATAGTGCTCAGGCACAATCGAGTATGGAAAGGCTGCTGACGCAGCAGCAAAATGTTCAGATTGCTTATGTTGCAAATGATGGAATGGCGAATGCGGCGATTGCAGCGCTGAGGGCGCAGAATCTAGATGGCAGGGTGTTAGTGACGGGACAAGATGCGACTGTCACAGGAATTCAGAACATTCTCACGGGTGATCAGGTGATGACGGTTTATAAACCGATCGCGAAACAGGCGCAAGTGACGGCGCAGGTAGTCGCGGCGTTGAGCAATGGAACTGATCCGAGAACCTTGGTAAATGGGCAAACGGCATTGGAACCAGGAGGACAGTTGGCAACCGTGTTGTTAGATCCGATCGTAGTGGATAAATTGAATATTCAGCAGACAGTGATTGCGGATGGATATTTGACGAGGGAGCAGATTTGTCATGGATTAAATGATGACACGACGGGAATCTGTCGCAATATTGCTCATGCAAAGCAGTAGATAGATCTTCGGTTTGAAGGGAATCCAGTTACTGTCGAGGATCGAGAGAGTAACCCTGCAATGCGAAACCTGTTACTGATCGCCAGATAGGAACAGCAGGAAGTAGACGCACAGGCAATTTTGAATGCAGAGGATTTAATGTACAGCGAACTCCTCATGTTGGAACTCCCGTAGTGCTTTCATTCGGCACTATGATTGAAGAATTTAAAAAAATTCCTCCAACGGGTGCCTGCTAACGAAGCGGTGCTGGAACGATTAGCTCAACCTCAAAACCTCGAAGTTGTCCTACAGCGAGGAGGAGAAGCCGAAATGGACGAGATGTGGAGTTTCGGTGGCAACAAAAAACAAGAGCGATGGTTGTGGCATGCGATCGATCATCCAACGGGTGAGATTCTCGCTTACGTCCTGGCTCCTCACGTTGACGTTGCGTTGAAAGAGTTAATGGCACTGTTAGCCCCTTTTGGTATTCATCGTTTTTACACCGATGGTTGGGGCGCGTATGCCAGAGTCCTTGATGAAAATACTCATGAGGTTGGTAAACGCCATACCCAGAAGATTGAGCGCAAGCATCTCAACCTATGGACTCGAATCAAACGATTAGCACGCAAAACGATTTGTTTTTCAACGTCTGAACGATTACACGATACTGTTATTGGGCCATTCATCAACCGTTATGAGTTGGGTCGGGTCGTTTAGCCCCACCCACACGTCTAGAACACCACCGAAAATGACAACCCTCTCTATAGATCACACACTGTACTTGCCGATCATTTGCTGCTCCTTCCTATCACTTCTACCACAGCCGTCACTAGTTCATCGGGGTCGGTTGGCTTGGGCAGATGCTTTTGAAAGCCTGAAAATGCTAACTTTTGGCAATCTTCTTCAGTGAACAGCCCCGTCACTGCAATGGCTGGAAGCTGTTTTCCCTCTGCCACTGTGATCGCAGTGACTTTTTGAAGCAACGTGTATCCATCTTCATCAGGAAGGCAAATGTCACTGATCAAAACATCAGGGCAAGCTTGCTGGACAGCCAAGACTGCGGCCTGACTCGAAGCAACTTCAATCACCTTTGCACCTTCGGTTTCCAGTATGAAGCAAAATAGATTGCTGGTATCGATATCATTATCCACGACCAGCACCCGCAATCCAACGAGAACTGGCGACCGATTTTTAGCGCCGTGTCCCTGATTGTTTTCCTTCACGAGGAAATTGTTATCCGTGTAATTAAACATCATAAATTCAGCCGTGAAGGGCAAGATTACGAATGTTAAGCGCTGCGATCTCGCTCAATACAATAACAATGCACACCGCTGGGCAGATTAAATCTGAGCAAGCATTCGTCAGCATAGTGCAAGGCTGTTCAAATCTTGATTTAATTAGCCTTTCTTCCTTAAAAATCAAATTATTGTGACTGTTTCTCATCGTCGTTATGTGCTGGTTGTGGATGACCTCATCGACAACTTGACCCTCATGCAATGTGTTTTAGATCTAGCAGGGTATCTGGTGAGTACTGTCACCACTGGCACGGCAGCGATCGCCACCGTGCAACGCGCTCCCCCTTGCTTGATTTTGCTCGATGTGATGATGCCGGATCTCAGTGGCATCGAGGTGACCCGACAGCTTCGCCAAGAGCAGGAGTTGCCGTTGATTCCCATCTTGCTGCTCACAGCCGACCACGAGATCACGCTGGAGCAAGCGTTGGAGATCGGAGCAAACGGAGTCCTGCACAAACCGCTTGATTTGGACGAGGTGTTGTCAAAAGTCGAGGCTTACTGTAGGTTCAATGAGCAAGCCTTCAATCGAGACTGATTTCATCGTAAAGAAATCGATCGCGCCAGTCGGTCGAATTTTCAACATAAAGATACTTTTCTATCCAAAGAAGGACTACGCTGTCTCACTGCCTAATAGATGAGCAAACTCGCTTTGAATGACCCCGTAGCACTCACAAGCAAACTCTTCTAGCCCCGATTGATCGAGAATCGTGATTTTGCCGCGTGTGTAGCGAATCAGTCCGGCTTGGCTGAGGTTGCCAGCCGCCACGGTCACACTAGAGCGACGAGTTCCCAACATCTGACCCATGAATTCTTGTGTGAGCGAGAACTCATTCTTCTGCACACTGTCGCGCACGAGCAAAAGCCAACGGGCAAGACGTTCTTCAGTGGTGTGAAACCGATTGCAAGCAGCACATTGAGACGCTTGCGTGAACAGTGCTTGAACGTAGCGCAGCAGCAAGCGCTGCAACGGTCCACCGCGATCGAATTCGGCTCTCAGCACCGCTGCATCCATCCGCATCGCACTATCTGCAACCTGCACAATGGCTCGATGTGCCTTTGTTCTGTTGCCTAAAACCGAAAAAATTCCGGCCATTCCCTCTTGCCCAACCAGACCGATTTCGAGGACAGAACCATCGAGCATGGGGGCGATCAATGAAATCACGGAATGATGAGGAAAATAAACGTGCGGCGCAGGCTCATCAATTTCGTAGATGACTTGCTCTAAAACTAGTGAAACCTGCTGCAAATGGGGCAGCAGCCGCTGATAGACTTCAGTAGGTAAAGCCGCAAGTAGCCGATTGACGGGAACACCAGAATCTTGATTGATGGACATGAGTACCTCCCTTTAAATGTGCCAAGTCGAGAAAATCAACTGTCAGCACAAGGGAGGGACGCTGTAATCCACTCCAATATGGCAATAGAAACTTTTCTAGTTCCACGACAACCTGCCGGAACTATCTTCACACTAGCAAAAGTTGGTGATTTAGGAGCAGATTATCCATAATGGAAATAATCTTTGCTTTCTCTACCTGAGATCTTGCACCATTCTCAGTAAGGGTTGCCAAAGAGCCATTTCGAGTTTGGCGGGGGAAGGGCTATGCCAGTCTGGCTCAGTTGGGCCGCAAGTTGTTGGCGACGGTGCCCAAGTCCTTGCTCAACGGTCGAGTGGTTCTGATGCAGGCCGATATCGAGTTTGGTACTCTCCAGTTTCTCGATGCGGTTCGTAAACGTTCTTGGCGACCTGTCGTTGGCCTGCGGAGCAATCGTACGCTCAAGGACGGTCGCTGCCTCAAAGACCTCTACCGTCATGACAAGCGTGGTCTACAAGTGTATCTCAAGGGCATGGACTATCCCCTGACCGTGTCCTGGTTTTGGCTCAAACAGGCCGATGGCAAACGAGAACTGCGATTTGTCGCGTCCACCTATCCGTATTCAGGAGCCTATCTGGTGCAGTTGGGACGCAAGCGTTGGGCCATCGAAGGCTTTTTCAAAACAGCTAAACATCGGTTTGGGCTTCATTGTTTTGGTCAAGGAACCACGCTAGGAGTATATCGTTGGCTCATTTTGTCGTTGATTGCTTATTTGTTAGCGCATTGGATTGACCAATAGTCACTGCCTCCTATGCTGGACTGGAAAGCGGCTAGCCGTTTAGCTCTGGAAACTTTATTGCCCGTGATTGTCTGGTTTCAATTACTCAAACAGATCCGAATGAGTACAGATATTGCGGCACAGTATGGGTTTGAAATTGTTCTCAAATTCTTGCCTGACCAGGCTTACTGGAAAAGGTTCAAGATCTGAGATATCCTAATTCGACCCGCTCATGGGTAAATTCATTCCTGGAAATTTCCTTAGTGTTCCTGGTGGTGAAATTTGCTCTACAACTTCCAGTGCTTCTTCAAAATTCATCATTGAACCTCCTAAATCAGCCCTTGACGTAAAGCAACTACAGCAGCTTGTACACGATGGTCAACTCCAAGTTTGTTGAAGATACCACGTACATAAGTTTTTATAGTGTTCTGGCTCAGATATAGATGGGCTGCAATTTCAGAATTACTTTGACCTTCCGCCATGAGTTTCAAAACTTCCAATTCACGGCTTGAGAGCCTGTGCGTAGCCTGAAAAGACACTGAGGAAGAGTATTTTGTCTCTTGCATAAAAAACCTCTTAGGTGGTGTTAAAGTTGCTCACTATGAGTTATAAATCAATCAAGTTTTTGCTGATAGCTGTACATTGCAACCTGTGACAGAAGCAAGATGACTCGATACAGAAACATTGCGGCTTGATGCAAAAGGATTGCAATTTGATACGAAAGCCTTGCAGCTTTGTGCAGAAGCGTTGTGACTAGAGCGGCGATCACTGCCGCGATTTACCCTACCTCAGCGATCACACCACGGACAAGATCTAAAGTTATACCCTCTAACTTGCGGTGAATTCAAAAGACGAATCTATGAGCTTCTAATTACGCTACGCTGCTAGTTTCATCCTTGACTTCGGGTTTGATGACGAAAGCTCTTAGTTCGACCATCTTGCCGCCGCGAAAGCGCCAGACATCGCAGTACGAGTAATGAGCCGCCTTCCCGTCTTTGCCCTTGATTGTCAGGTCGCCAACTGCTGTAACGAAATCACCTTCAGCGATTAAGTTGGTGACGATATTCAAAGGTGGTTCCACATACTCCGTTGCCATCCATTGGCGAACGGCTTCCTTCCCTTGAAGGGTATTGTCGGCGACAAATGTCCATTGCGTGTCGTCGGTGCAGAACGACAAGAATCCTTCATAGTTGCCTTCAGCAATTGCTGCGTTTGCCGCTTCTAAGATGGCTTTATTGTTGTTTGACATCTAAATTTCTCCTTTGTTCAAATGGATACTTTAACGGAGCCGTCTTTGCTGCCACTGATGCAAAACTCATAGAACAATTGCAGTAACGCGGATTTCAATTCGCATCATTGGAAGTCCAAGAGCCGCGACTCCTACCTGTGTCCAAACTGGGGCATGGTTGGGCATGTAATGACGATATAGCCTGACCATCACATCGTTAACTTCTGGAGGAAACCCGCCAACATGGTAAGAATTGACATGAACAACATGCTCCCAACCCGCCCCGACAGTCGCCAGGGTTCGCTCTATGTTCCGAAATGCTTGGGCAATCTCATCCGCAAGCGATTCTGGAATTTGCAGGTTGTCATCCCAGTCACCTTGACCTGATGTCTCAACGCGATCGCCAATTTTTACCGCTTGCGAGTAATGCAATTGATTCAAAAGATATTCCCCATAGGTTTGAAGGCCCGAAGGCAGATTTGGATACCCAAGCGCGGTAGCTTCGCTTCACGCAGTGTTCGCTGTCAGACAAACTCCAAGCGAGAGGTACAGGAAAGTAAACAATGTAAATCGTTTCATTCTTTCTTCTCCGGTGAATTTCAGCACAAAATCAAATAACCGAGGATGCGGTGGGGAACTTCCCTAGCTTTTGTGGGTGGTTAGAAGACACTTTAGGCATAGTGATGAAGTCCTTTGATACATTTGCTGATGGTTTCACGAACTAACGAGATCACCGAAGACCCTTCCGATGGCTTTGAGAAACGGGTGCTGCTTGGGCTGCCCGTTGAGCATGAGGATGAATCTGTGTTTGTGGAAAATGACGGAAGATGAAGCATAAATAATCTTCTCCAAAAGCAGCACGAAGCTCTCGTTTGATCGCTTTAATCAGCTTGTAAACGTCCGCACTTCTAGGGCATTGATAGTCTCCGTACATCACCAGCACTACTTTGGCGCTCAGAATACCTTGAATCCAATCTTGAGTTGAAGGTGGTACAAGTAAAGAACTGTGGCTACGATCGTTACTCATCTTTTTACATTTGCACCAAGCATGGAACCGTGCAATTTACTTGCTCGATCCATTTGCATGACTGTTTGCATAAATTCAATATAGGCGGCCGCCTTCAAGCTGTCGCCTACAGCAAGTTGAATTTTTTACAGTGCAAATTGATAGATTAACCGTGCCATCGCGAAGTAGAAGGTAGGCTCTAACTTAAGATAGGCTCTCAACTCGATCGAAAGTACATTCTATAAACTAACAATGCCGCGTTTAACCGCAACAATCACAGCTTGGGTGCGATCGCTCACATCCAATTTATTCAAAATCCGGTTGACATGGGATTTAACAGTACCTTCACCGATGCTCAAAGCAGCCGCAATATCAGCGTTACTCATCCCCTGTGCCAGTGAGCGGAGTACAGCTAGTTCTCGTTCACTCAGTTCTGGATTGCTGAGCCGTTGAACTAACTTTGCTCCCACATCGGGCGGAATATACTTCTGACCCCGATGAACGGTACGAATGGCGTTTAGAAGCTCGTCCGGTTCAGTTTCTTTCAATAGGTATCCTTTTGCGCCTGCCTGCAATCCCCGATAAATATCTTCATCACTATCATACGTGGTCAGTACAATAATTCGAGCCGATTTAGCCGTCGCACAAATTGCCCCGATGGCGGCAACTCCCTCCACTCAGGCATGCGGAGATCCATGAGTGTGACATCTGGTTGATGTTCCCCAAATAGCGCGATCGCTTGTTCCCCATTTTCGGCTTGGGCAATCACCTGCATCTCTGGATCACAGTTAATAATTGTGGCTAATCCTTGCCGAAAAATAGCATGATCGTCCGCAATCAGAACCCGAATTGGGGGTGTGGGGTGTGAAGTGTGGGGCGTGAGATGTGGATTAGTCATTTCACCCTACACCCCAACGACTACGATAATCTCTGTTCCCTGCCCAGGTTGACTCCTAATTGTGAGTTGTGCGCCGATACGTTCTGCTCGCTCGCTCATGCCGAGTAAGCCAAAACCCTCAGAGACTGGAATACTTCCAACTCCAAAGCCCTGTCCATTGTCTTTCACACGCAAGCAAACCTGATCGCGATCGTAGATTAGCTCCACTCGAATTTCGTCAGCATTGGCATGTTTAATCGCATTGGTTAATGCTTCCTGCCCCATCCGCAGTAGGTTATTCTCGACTTCAGTGGGGAGAGCATACACTGCCCCCTCGATCTCATAGTGCAAAGTGGTATCCATTGCGGCAGCTCTAGTCTGAGCGATGAGACGATGGAGAGCACTCTGTAAATTGCCTTCTTCCAAAAGCTGAGGACGGAGCGCGACGACCGATCGCCGTGCTTCAGTCAGTCCAGTTCGCGCCAATTCTTTGATCAGATCCAGGTGTGCCCCAGTTGCTTCTACATCATCCGTGAGCACCTGGTTTGCAGCTCCCACTTGAGCCAGAATGCCTGTAAACGACTGAGCGAGTGTGTCGTGAATTTCGCGTGCCATGCGGTTGCGCTCCTCTAAAATTGAGGCTTCTTTTGCTTGCTTCAGCGCCGTAATATCTCGCACTAACCAAATCACCTGCTCGTGCCGAATCGGGGCAATGCGAGCCGAAAACCAGGCTTCTCGTCCAGCTATCCAGTGGCTGTATTCAACGGTGAGGACTTGTTGGGTTCTCAGTACCTGCTGAATGTAACTCAGGAATTTATCGGCTTGTTCTTTTTCAAAAATCTGGTGCAGTGTTTGACCAATCTGCTCCTCAATAGGTCGATACAACTGATTCGGTTTCACTTTGACTGCTTCGACCACTCGCCCTTCAGCAGTAAGGACAAACAACGGATCGGGAATGGCTGAAACGAGTGCCCGCAGTTCTGCTTCAGAGGCTTGCAGCGCGGCTTCTGCTTTCTTGCGATCGTCGATATCCGTATAAACTCCCAACTTACGGATGGGTTCACCAGATTCATTCCAGGTAACAATTTTGCCGACAGCAAGAATCCATTTCCACTGACCATTCTGGGTACGCAGGCGAAACTCTGCTTGATAGTTGGGGACTTCTCCAGTAATACAAGCATGGCAAATTGCAACCGTTGATTCTCTGTCGTCAGGATGCAAACCCTCAATCCACCTAGATGGGGTCTCGTGAAATGTTGCCGGATCGTAGCCCAGCATTAAAGCGTATTCTGGGTTAACCACGATTTCTCCAGTTTTGATATTGACATCGTAGAGTCCTTGATTTGAAGCGGTTAATGCTAAGCGTAGTCGTTCTTCACTCGTCTGTAGAGCGGCTTCTGCGTGTTTGCGATCGCTAATATCTACAACCACCCCTTCGATGTATCCATCGGCTGAATTCAGATAAGAAGAGAAAAGTACCCAAAACAATGTCCCATCTCGTTTCCGCACTTGGGCTTCAAAGTTTCGCACTTCCCCATCCCGCTTCAGCAACTCAAGGAATTGTTGGCGATAGCTAGGATTGACATAGTAGCCTGCGGTGTGTTCAATCCCAATGATCTCCTCTGGTGAGTCAAAGCCATACAGATTGGCAAAGCGTTGATTGGCATCGAGAATTAATCCATCCGAGAGACGGGTGCGGTAGATGCCAACCTGCGAGTTTTCAAAGATAGTTCGGAACTTGGCTTCACTTTGCCGTAACGCAGCAGTTCGTTCTGCAACCTGTTGCTCTAAAGTGCAGTTATAGTCGGCCAGGAGTTTCTCGGCTTGTTTGCGCTCTGTAATATCCTGAAAGGTAGCGATCGCATAAGTGATATTTCCCTGTTGATCAAAAACGGGTGTTCCCTGTGCCTCAATTAGAATTGAGACATGACCTCGACGAATTTCTATATCTTCAGTCCTGATGCGTTCGCCCCTTAATGCCCGCACAATGGGCAAGCTCTCCGCGGGATAAATTTGATCCGTTCCCGCTACATAAAGCTGATAAGCCTCTGAGATCTGCTCTGGTGCTATGGAAGTATCAGTTTCTTTGCCTATGAGTTGATTGCCGCATTGGTTGGTATAGTAAAGGCGACCCGTCGCATCCACGATCGCAATTCCCACCGGAATCGCTTCGAGGAACTGGGTGATCTTACTTTCCTTGGCCTGCAGTTCTGAATAAAGGTTGGCATTTTCGATGGAGATCGCTGCTTGAGTCGATAGTAGCTGCAAGACCTGTGATCGCTCTGGTGTAAATACTCCAGCGGCTAACCGATTTTCTAAATACAATACACCGACTAGTTTGGCTTGATTCAGCAGCGGCAAACAGAAAATAGATTGAGGCTGGTTCTGTTGAATGTATGGCTCATTAATAAAATCACCTTCACGAGTCGCATCATTTAAGGCGACAGGCTGCAGAGTCCGAATCACATATTGAATGATTGATTCTGGCAATTGATCGGCAATTGGAATAGACTGTAACACCTGAGTGGCGCAAGCATTCTCACCGGCATTGAGTTCACAAGCTGCTTCAATCGACCACTCTCCTGAGTTTTCTAAAATCAGATATCCGGTTTGTGCACCAGCATTCTCAATTAAAATTTGCATCAGTGATCGCAGCAATTGATTCAGTTCAATTTCACGAGAAATTGCCTGTGAAGCTTTCATCACTGCTGCTAAATCGAGACTGGTATGGAAGGGATTAGAGATGGTTTTAGCAGTAACAGGAATTGATGCGGAAGCGGCTCTAGACGACTGAGGAAAGAACTGTGGATAGTGAGCTTCTAAGTCTTTAACTTTAGCAGTTGCGCCCCAGCGATCGTAGCAATAGTGCGCTTCTTTCATGTAGGTTTGAGCAATTTTTTCTCGGCCTCGCGCCAGATAGTGTTTAGCCGCTAATTCATAAGCTAATGCTTCTTCCTGGATATACTCATTTTCAGCAGCACCTGCGATCGCTCGTTCATAAAGCTCTTCAGCCTCAAGAAACTGCCCTAAAACTCGCGCTTTCTCTGCTTCGACTAGATGAAATTTATGTAAATAATTCATTGGGGCGTGTTCTGCCCATTTTTGCACCTTTTTTTGGTTAGAGCTAACACAACTTAGCCAATCTTCTTCTTCAGAGCTTGAAGCCTCAACCAATAGGCTCAAAAGCACCAGAGAATCGTAGAAATGGAATATAGGTTCTGTTATTTCTTCTAAAGGCTGCCTTGCTAACACAGCAGTTTGTGCAGCTTGATGATATTCCCCAAATAGATAACACAGTATAATTTTGTTTAAATAGAGGTAGGGAATTTCAGTTCTGTCTTTAACTGCAATAGCGCGCGATAGCGCTTGCTCTTCATCATATACATTACCAATCAAACGGGTGGGATTCTCAGATCTACCTAACAGATTAAGGATTGTCTGCCACAACACTGCAATCCAATTAGAGGGGTTTTCCCGTCTGATTTGTCTGATTGCTTTGCTGTAGGTTGCCGTTTTTTGTTCCAGTTGGGTGAGTTCCTCACCGGCAAGAAACGAGTAACAACATACATTACATGCAGCATAGCCAGCGAATTCAAAGTCTCCGGTTTCCACTCCGTTTTGATAAACATCAACCTGAATTGGTATTATTTCCCTAAAATGTACCTTCCGGTGCATGATGTTGGCACTAAATATCGCTAATGCTTTAGCATTCCTTTTTTTGCTATTCAATCGTTCTGTCAAGCTAAGAGCTAATTGACCAAATTTATAACCGAGTTCAATGTCTTGAACAATGTCACCTAGAACAACTCCGTAGGCAGCATAACTCAGTGGTGACCAGGTAGCATTGCCGTAGTTGATTGATAAATTTACCATTTTGCACACAATCAGTATCATCAGTGCTGATGACACCATATTTGCAGCAACCACGATATTCACCAGGATATACATTGCTGCCAGCGGTTCTGGTGCGGTCATCTTTGCTAGATTAATTAAGTCTTCGATGTCTCGTCCAGCTAATAGTGCAGTCGTTGACTCCAATTCTTTTTGAACATCTAACTGACTTGGATTTTCTATTAAATTGATTCCCAAGAGCTTTAACGCTTCCAATCCAGTTTTTAGTACTTCTTTCAGGTTGCCCTGTGACAAATATCCTTGAATTCTGCTATCGTAAGCCTGTACTTTGTCAACCACTGTTTTGGCACGAGCGAGTACCACTTCTACCAACTGTTCCATCTCATCAAAGCGACCTTGGAGATACGCCGCTTCTGCTGCTTCTGAATACAGCGCTAAGGTGAGGTCATACTCACTCTGCCAACTCTCTGTATCAAGAAGTTGAATCCCTGTCGTGAAATACTTAAACGCTGCGTCATAAGCCGTTGCTGTCTTTGCTTTCTGACCTGCCCTTAAATTCAATCTGGCAATTTCAGTTCGTTCTGATCGAACAGTGACTAGCTCAAGTCCTTGATTGAGATGATCGACAATGGCAAACAACCGCTCGGATCGTTGCTCTGGTGAAGTTTTTTCGAGCAAATTGCGACCGATTTGGACATGAACAACCTGTTTCTGCGACTCATCAATCAAAGCATAAGCCGCTTGCTGAACGCGATCGTGCAGAAACTTATACTCTTGAACCAACAAATCTTCGTCCAATTCAGACAGAGTTTGAATTAATCCCGCTTGTATTGCTGCAAGTAGATCCTGGAAAATTGCTTTCGGTGATTTTTCCCAAACGGTTCCTTCGGAGTTGCGCTCTGCGCTAAGCGCCAACGTTTCTAAATCAAACTCAGACCCAACACAAGCCGCGGTGGAGAGAACTTGCTGTGTTGCTTCCGGCAATTTCTGCAACTGACGCAGCAGCAACTCCACCACGTTAGCAGTGATATCTTGAGCTTCAATCTCAGCTAGGTTCCACTGCCAACTCAACTGTTGGGCATCAAAGGTCAACAGGTTTTCGCCATGCAGCAGCTTCAAAAATTCACCAACAAAGAAAGGGTTGCCCTCGGTTTTACGCAACACGACTTGGGCTAGGGAGCGAACGGTATCAGGATTGTGATGTAATGTCTCAGCTATCAGTTGACTCAACGGTTCCAGTGTTAAGGGGGTCAGGATAATTTCCTGAAATACTGCTCCCCCTTTTCGCAGGCTCTCTAGCGTTAAGACCAACGGATGCTCTGGAGTCAGTTCGTTATCTCGGTAGGCTCCGATCAAAAACAGATACTGGATTTGCTCGTCAAGCAATATGAGTTCAATTAACTTCAACGTCGCAGAATCGATCCACTGTAGATCGTCTAAAAAGATGACTAGGGGATGCTCTTTTGCACAGAACGCCCGCACAAACCTTTGAAACGTGAGGTTGAAGCGATTCTGTGCTTCTGTTGCTCCAACTTCGGGCACAGGGGGCTGCTTGCCAATAATGAACTCAACTTCGGGAATGACATCGATGATAATTTGTCCGTTGCTTCCCAAAGCAGTGAGTAGACGCGATCGCCATACTTCCACCTGTTCATTAGGTTCACCCAAGAGTTGCTGCACCAATTTTTGCAGGGCATCGACGATCGCGCTGTAGGGAGTATTGCGCCGGAATTGGTCAAATTTGCCAGAGATAAAATAGCCGTGCTTTGCGGTGATCGGTTTAAAGAGTTCCTGTACCAATGCTGTTTTGCCGATGCCCGCATAACCGGAGACCAGCATCATTTCACGGACTGCCTGACTCCCTGCCACTCTGTCAAACGCCACCCATAATGCTTCGATCTCCGCTTCTCGCCCATACAGTTTTTGAGGAATATGGAACTGCTCGGAGACATCTTGCCGTCCCAACGATAGGGCGTTAATCTGACCCATTTCCGCCAGTTGTTGGGCACAGCGCTCTAGATCTGCTTTGATGCCCCAGGCACTTTGATAACGATCCTCTGCATTTTTTGCCATCAGTTTCAAAATTAGGTTTGAAACAGGTTGAGGAATCGTGGTATTCAATTCATGTGGAGGAGTCGGCGGTCTAGCAATGTGACAGTGAACTAGTGGGTCATTTGACTCGAATATCGCCATTTTTTATAGGCGGCTGTCAAGATAGTAGGGAACCCTTGGGTGCCCTGCTATGACCCGTCGCCAAAAACATCCCCTGCGTGAT